>JBFGZI010000033.1:0-12599 GCA_041586855.1 Oceanisphaera sp.
ACCGGGTGCAATACCTTGGGTAAGGAAGAACGCATACGGGTACCCTTGCCCGCCGCCAGAATCACTGCCTGTGTTGTCATAAGATTGAATATCCCGTTTATAGATAAATGTGAGGTGTGAAGAGTGAGGTGTGAGGAGTAACACACCAAATCTGCAGGCCGGGATTTACTCCTCACACTTTACCCCTCACCCCTTACCGTCTTTGCCGTCATTCTGATTTTTTTATAAAAAAAAAGCGACCCTGAGGTCGCTTTTTACACCATATAACTGTTACCGCACGTTCTGCTTCAGTAGCTGCAGCACACGCAGTTTCGCCATGGCCCGAGCCAGATCGGCGGCCGCTTCTGCATAATCCATATCGTGAGATGAATTCTGCAGTTTGGCTTCCGCCGCTCGTTTGGCTTCTTCGGCCTTGGCTTTATCCAGATCTTCGGCGCGAATCGCAGTGTCGGCCAGAACCATGACACTGCTGCCCTGCACTTCCAGCATACCGCCGGAAACATACAGAACTTCTTGCTTGCCGGCTTTGGTGACATATTGCACCAGACCGGGACGGATAGCCGTCAGCAAGGGGGCATGTCCGTAACGGATCCCCAATTCACCCTCAGAGCCGGATACAGTCACCGCACTGACAGAACCGGAGTACAAACGCTCCTCGGCACTGACGATGTCCAGGTGAAAGCTATATTCAGCCATCAGGTACTCCTTCGAGGCTTACAGTTTCTTGGCTTTCTCGACGGCTTCGTCGATGGAACCAACCATGTAGAACGCCTGCTCGGGCAGCGAATCGTAATCACCGTCCAGAATGCCTTTGAAACCAGTGATGGTATCTTTCAGGGACACGTACTTACCGGGAGAACCGGTGAATACTTCGGCCACGAAGAAAGGCTGAGACAGGAAACGCTCGATTTTACGGGCACGGGATACAGTCAGCTTGTCGTCTTCAGACAGTTCGTCCATACCCAGGATGGCGATGATGTCTTTCAGCTCTTTATAGCGCTGCAGTACAGTCTGTACGCCACGGGCAACAGAGTAGTGCTCTTCACCAACAACCTGCGGATCCAGCTGACGGCTGGTGGAGTCCAGCGGATCAACGGCCGGGTAGATACCCAGGGCGGCGATCTGACGGCTCAGTACCACGGTAGCGTCCAGGTGGGCGAAGGTGGTCGCCGGAGACGGATCGGTCAAGTCATCCGCGGGCACGTAAACGGCCTGTACGGAGGTGATGGAACCGGTCTTGGTGGAGGTAATACGCTCCTGCAGAACACCCATCTCTTCGGCCAGCGTCGGCTGGTAACCTACTGCAGAAGGCATACGGCCCAGCAGTGCGGATACTTCGGTACCGGCCAGAGTGTAACGATAGATGTTATCTACGAAGAACAGTACGTCACGACCTTCGTCACGGAACTTCTCGGCCATGGTCAGACCGGTCAGCGCCACGCGCAGACGGTTTCCTGGCGGCTCGTTCATCTGACCGTATACCAGCGATACCTTGTCGATAACGTTGGAGTCGGTCATTTCGTGGTAGAAGTCGTTACCTTCACGGGTCCGCTCACCCACACCGGCAAATACGGAGTAACCGCTGTGCTCGATGGCGATGTTACGGATCAGTTCCATCATGTTAACGGTTTTACCAACACCGGCACCACCGAACAGACCGACTTTACCACCCTTGGCGAACGGACAAACCAGATCGATAACCTTGATACCGGTTTCCAGCAGCTCGGAGCTGTTGGACTGTTCTTCGTAGCTGGGCGCTTCGCGGTGGATAGACCAACGGTCTTCTTCACCGATAGGACCCTTCTCGTCGATAGGGTTGCCCAGTACGTCCATGATACGACCCAGAGTCTGAGTGCCTACCGGCACCTTGATCGGGTTGTTGGTACGTTCGATTTCCAGACCGCGGCGCAGGCCGTCGGAGGAACCCATGACGATACAGCGCACAACGCCGCCGCCAATTTGCTGCTGAACTTCCAGAACCAGGCCCTGGCTCTGGCCTTCAGTCGTGATCTTCAGCGCTTCGTATACGTGGGGAACCGCGTCTTGCGGAAATTCCACGTCTACTACGGCGCCGATGATTTGGACTATGATACCCTTACTCATGTCAAATCCTCTAAACCTTTGAATACCCTTGCCTTATACGGCACCGGCACCGGCAACAATCTCACTCAGCTCTTGGGTAATCGCAGCCTGACGGGCCTTGTTATACACCAATTGCAGATCTTCTATCAGATCGCCGGCGTTATCGGTGGCGGCTTTCATCGCCACCATACGTGCAGCCTGCTCACTGGCCAGGTTTTCTACCACACCCTGATACACCTGTGCTTCCACAAAGCGTACCAGCAGCTTGTCCAACAATGATTTTGGATCAGGCTCGTAGAGGTAGTCCCAGCTGTGGCTGGCCACGTTTTCTTCCGATGCAGGTAAGGGCAACAGTTGATCGACCGTGGGCTTCTGAATCATGGTGTTTTCAAACTTGTTGTACACCAGATACAGCTTGTCTATCTCACCCTTGTTGTATGCCTCAAGCATGACATTGACGGAGCCAATCAGCTCAGACAGCGACGGGTTATCACCCAGCCCGCTCTTCTGTGCGACGACCTTGCCGCCATGGCGGTTGAAAAAGCTTACCGCCTTGCTGCCAACCAGAGCCAGGTCTACACCCACGCTCTTGTCGGACCATGCTTTCATTTCATTTATGGCTTGTTTGAACAGGTTGATGTTCAAACCGCCACAGAGGCCACGATCGGTCGAGATGATAATAAACCCAACGCGCTTAACCTCGCGGTCTGCCAGATAGGGGTGCTTGTATTCCAAGTTCCCCTGCGCGATGTGGCCGATCACCTTGCGTATGGTTTCAGCGTATGGGCGGCTGTGGTCCATACGATCCTGCGCTCTGCGCATTTTCGAGGCGGCCACCATCTCCATAGCGCTGGTGATCTTCTGAGTGTTTTTGACACTCCCGATCTTGCTACGTATTTCTTTTGCGCCGGCCATGTCGCTTCTCCAATTCAGGTGGCAGCAAACGCTGCCACATGGTTACCAGGACTGGGTAGCCTTGAAGCTATCCAGCAACGCAGTCAGCTGGGCAACAACATCTTTGTTGAAGTCGGCTTTCTCGTTGATCTCCGCCATCAGGGCGGTATGTTCTGAATCGGCATAAGCGAGCAGGGCGGCTTCGAACGTAGTGATGAGCTTGAGCTCAACATCGTCCAGATAGCCATTTTCGGCGGCGAACAGTACCAGACCCTGTTCGGCGACGGACATAGGACGGTATTGCTTCTGCTTCATCAGCTCGGTCACTTTCTGACCGTGACTCAGCTGCTTGCGAGTCGCCTCATCCAGATCGGAAGAGAACTGAGCAAAGGCCGCCAGTTCGCGGTACTGAGCCAGAGCGGTACGGATACCACCAGACAGCTTCTTGATGATCTTGGTCTGCGCAGCACCACCAACACGGGATACGGAGATACCCGGATCAACCGCCGGACGAATACCGGAGTTGAACAGCTCGGTGGTCAGGAAGATCTGACCATCGGTGATGGAGATCACGTTGGTCGGTACGAAGGCAGAAACGTCACCGGCCTGGGTTTCGATGATAGGCAGCGCGGTCAAAGAACCGGTCTTGCCTTTCACTTCACCCTTGGTGAACTTTTCTACGTAGTCGACAGACACACGAGAGGCGCGTTCCAGCAGACGGGAGTGCAGATAGAACACATCACCCGGATAAGCTTCACGACCCGGCGGACGACGCAGCAGCAGAGAGATCTGACGGTAGGCAACGGCCTGCTTGGACAGGTCATCGTACACGATCAGGGCATCTTCACCGCGGTCACGGAAGAATTCACCCATGGCACAACCGGAGTAAGGTGCCAGGTACTGCAGGGCAGCAGACTCGGAGGCAGAAGCTACCACGACGATGGTGTTCGCCAGGGCACCGTGCTCTTCCAGCTTGCGTACCACGTTAGAGATGGTGGACGCTTTCTGGCCGATGGCCACGTACACACACTTAACGCCGGAGTCTTTCTGGTTGATGATGGCATCGACGGCCAGGGCAGTTTTACCTACCTGACGGTCACCGATGATCAGCTCACGCTGACCACGACCCACCGGGATCATGGCATCAACGGCTTTATAACCGGTTTGCAGCGGCTGATCGACCGATTGACGATCGATAACGCCCGGTGCAATCACTTCTACCGGAGAGAAGGTATCGGCTTCAATGGCGCCTTTACCGTCGATGGGCTCACCCAGGGTGTTAACCACACGACCCAGCAGGTTGCGACCTACCGGTACTTCCAGGATACGGCCAGTGGACTGAACCTTCATGCCTTCGGCCAGATCCGCATAGGGACCCATTACCACGGCACCTACGGAGTCACGCTCCAGGTTCAAAGCCAGGGCGTAACGACCACCCGGCAGTTCAATCATTTCACCTTGCATGATATCAGCAAGGCCGTGAACACGAATGATGCCATCGCTTACAGAGACGATGGTACCTTCGTTTCGTGCTTCACTGACAACGTTGAATTGCTCGATACGCTGTTTTATCAGCTCGGCAATTTCAGTTGAATTCAGTTGCATGCTCTATTCCCCAATCAAGATTGCAGCGTTTCAGCCAAGCGGGACAGCCTGCCCCGAACACTTCCGTCGATTACCATGTCACCGGCTTTGATGATGATGCCGGCCATCAGGCTCTTATCGACACTGCAATTCAGCTTCACTTTGCGCTCCAGGCGCTTTTCCAGTGAAGCCTGAATCTTGGCCATTTGTTGCTTGGTCAGTTTGGCAGCAGAAACCACAACGGCTTCCACTTCCCGGTCCAGCTCCGCCTTCATCGCGGCGAATTCCTGTACCACTGCTGGCAACACACTCAAGCGTCCGTTTGCGGCCATCGCCTTTATCAGGTTCTGGCCTTGCTCATCGAGCTGTTCGCCACAGACAGCCAAAAACACCCCGGCCATCTTTTCCGCGTTCAGATTGCTGTTGATAACCTCGTCCATCTGTTTGTTTTGCACCACTTCGGCGGCAAAACTCAGCATGGTCAACCAGTTATCAACCGCTTTTTTCTCAACGGCAAAATCGAAAGCTGCTTTGGCATAGGGGCGAGCAATGGTTTTCATTTCCATAGCTCTATGTCCCTTACAGTTCAGCTACTACTTTCTCAACAATGTCGCTGTTGGCAGCGGCATCAATCTGACGCTCGAGGATCTTCTCTGCACCCACCAGGGCAAGAGCAGCAACCTGCTTACGCAGTTCCTCTTTGACACGATTGCGTTCGGCTTCAACTTCCGCCTGGGCCTGTGCCAAAATTTTCTCACGTTCGGCCTGAGCTTCACGTGTAGCATCCTCGACGATCTGGGCCTTGCGCTTGTTAGCCAGCTCAACAATTTGAGCAGACTGCAGCTTGGCTTCCTTCAACTGTTCGGTTGCATTGTTTTGCGCCAGAGCCAGGTCTTTCTTGGCCCGTTCCGCCGAGGACAAGCCTTCGGCGATTTCTTTCTGGCGATTTTCAATGGCTGCCATCAGAGGCGGCCATACAAACTTCATGCAAAACCAAACGAACAGGATAAACGCGATCGTTTGACCGAGGATTGTTGCGTTCATGTTCATCGCAACTCTCCTTTAAAATGGTTAGCAGACTGATTGATAGACCGAGCCATTAAGCTACGGCGAAGATCAGATACAGAGCCATACCAACGGTGATCATGGGGATGGCGTCAACCAGACCAACCACGATAAAGAAGTTGCCGCGCAGGGCAGGCAGCATGTCCGGCTGGCGAGCCGCACTTTCCAGGAACTTACCACCCAGCATAGAAATACCGATAGCACCACCGATAGAAGCCAGACCCAGCATAAGAGCGGCAGCGATGAAAATCATTTCCATTTTTTTTCTCCAATTGTTAGCGGTTAGAACGACTGCTTGTTAATATATTGTTATCTTTTGTTATTAATGTTCTTCATGGGCCATTGACAGATAAACAACGGTCAAAATCATGAAGATGAAAGCCTGCAGGGTGATAATCAGGATATGGAAAATCGCCCAAGGCACATTAAGGGCCCATTGAGACCACCACGGCAGCAGACCGGCAATCAAGATGAAAATCATCTCACCGGCATACATGTTACCGAACAGTCGCAAGCCTAACGAGATAGGCTTAGCGATCAGTGACACGGTCTCAAGCACCAAGTTAACAGGGATCATGGACCAATGGTTCAACGGTTGCATGGTCAGCTCTTTAACGAAGCCGGACACGCCTTTCATCTTGATACTGTAGAAAATGATCAAGATAAAAACGGAGAACGCCATGGACATGGTGATGTTAACATCGGCGGAAGGAACAACCCTCAGGTAAGGAACACCCAGCAATTGAGCACCATAGGGCAGATAGTCGACCGGGAGCAAATCCATCAGGTTCATCAGGAAGACCCAGACAAAAATGGTCAGCGCCAGAGGCGCAATTAACGCATTTTTACCATGGAAGACGTCCTTGACGGATTTATCCACGAATTCAACCAACAGCTCAACGGCACATTGCAACTTGCCCGGGACTCCACTGGTTGCACGAGATGCAACCTTGTTGAAGCCCCACAAGAACAGCATTCCCAGGACAACGGAAACAAGCAAAGAATCGATATTTAACGCCCAAAAACCCGAACCGATCTGCAGGTGTTGCAGATGGTGAGAGATATAACCCTGGGAAGTTAAGACATCTCCTGTTGCAGCCATGTGTTTTCCTAGTAACGGTTGTTGAGAGTGAATGAAAGAATCCACTGCATCAGCAATGCTAGGGCGTAAGCCGTATAAAGAGGAGCATGAAGCACCTCCATGTACTTGAGCGCTATCACAAACAACAAGATAGTGCTGCCAAACTTAATCCCTGCCCCGCTGTAAAAGTCCGCCACAACACTGCGCGGCGTATCGTCCCCGGCGCTGAACGCCAGAACCCGTACGCTGAACAGACATTGGGGAACCCAGTAGATTCCGCCCCCAATGAGGGCGGAACGAGCAGCTGCCTCTCCCTGCTGATAAAAAAACAGGGTGGCGACGGCCACCACCAGGAGCAATTGACCAGACAAGATCACCAGCGCCATTTGCTTGTCGCTCAGGTGCCGCTTCATTTGCTTCACAAACACTCCTGATACAGTTAGGGGCTTGCTGGCCACACAGATGTGTTGTCAGGTAAGCCCCAAAAAAGCAGGTCAAATTATACCCGTGCCCCGCGTAAATGCAATTGCAGTAAAACCTTATTTTTAATGGCTTACTGCGGTTTTTTCGACCATTTACAACGGGTTAAACTAATTGAGCATTGACCGTAATTCAGTCTTCCGGATTATCGTTAATCCCGAAAAAATGACTTATTTTATCCAATTCATTCAATGAGTTATAAGAAATTACCAGTTTACCCTTATCCTTGTGGGTCGATCTGATTTCTACTTTTGAACCCAGTTTTTCACCGATTTCCTGTTCAAGCCGGCTCATCCGCAAGGATCCGGGCTGCTCGATTTTCTCTTTTTTCGGTGTCAGGCTCTGCTTGACCAGTTTTTCGGTTTCCCGCACCGTCAGCGCTTTCTGGGCTACCAGCCGGGCCAGTTCTGTCTGCTGCTCGCCGGAGATTGCCAGCAACGCCCGGGCATGTCCCATCTCCAGCGAACCGTGTTCCACCAGCTGTTTTACTTCGTCGTTGAGCTGAGCAAGACGCAGCAGGTTGGAGACGGTGCTGCGACTCTTGCCTACCGCCTCGGCAACCGACTGATGGGTAAAACCGAATTCTTCGATCAGCCGCTGCAGAGCGCGAGACTCTTCAATCACGTTCAGATCTTCGCGCTGAATATTCTCGATAAGGCCGATGGCCATGGCCTCTTTATCGGCCACCTCCTTGACGAGGCAGGGGATCTTATTCAGGCCCGCCAGCCGGGCCGCTCGCCAGCGCCGCTCGCCGGCCAGGATCTCGTAACCACCGGACTCAAGAGACCGCACCACTATGGGCTGAATGATGCCTTGCTGGCGAATGGAAGTGGCCAGCTCTTCCAGCGCCACCTGGCACATGTCCCTACGCGGCTGGTATTTTCCCGGCTGCAGCTCGTTCAGAGCAAGCATTTGCAGCTCACCGTTGCCGTCGACTTGCGAATGAAGCTCGGCCTGGTGCTGGCGCAGATTGGCGGCCGAACTGGTGCTGAGCAGGGCATCCAGGCCCTTACCCAGACCACGTCGTTTGATGGTCATGCTGTTTGTTCCGAAGGTTCATTAGAGTCCATTGCCAGCTCTTCCCGGCGCAGAATTTCACCGGCCAGGGCCTGATAGGCCTTGGCCCCCAATGAGGATTTGTCGTAATACATGGCCGGGGTACCGTGGCTGGGCGCCTCGGCCAGACGGACGTTGCGCGGGATCACGGTGCGGTAGACCTTGTCGCCGAAATGCGATTTAAGCTGATCGGACACCTCATTGGACAACCGGTTGCGATGGTCGAACATGGTGCGCAATATGCCCTCGATTTTCAGATCGGGGTTCACCACCGACGCCAGCTTGCTGATGGTATCCACCAGAGCGGTCAGTCCTTCCAGAGCAAAATATTCGCACTGCATCGGCACCAGTACCGAATCCGCCGCCGACATGGCGTTTACCGTCAGCAGGTTGAGGGAAGGAGGGCAGTCGATAAAAATATAATCATAATTATCACGCACCGGCGCCAAGGCATTGCGCAGTCGCACTTCTCGGGCAAACACTTCCATCAGCCGGATTTCGGCGGCGGTGACGTCGCCGTTACCGGCGATAAGATCATAGCCACCGCTGGTTTCCCGCTCGACTACCTGCTCGACCGATACCTCGTCCACCAGCAAATCATAGGCGGTGTTGGCGACCTGATATTTATCGATGCCGCTGGCCATGGTGGCATTGCCCTGGGGATCCAGGTCTATCACCAGCACCTTGCGCTTGGTCGCGGCCATGGATGCCGCCAAATTGACACAGGTTGTGGTTTTACCCACACCCCCTTTCTGGTTGGCAATGGCGATGACTTTTCCCACCGAATACCTCTACTGGCTGGCTAGCTGGCTAATTTGATGACCACCAGGTGGCGGTCTCCTTCCTGCTCGGGCACGGTTAACGGATAAACCCGGTCTAACGCGAGATGAGCAGGTAATGATTGTAACTCCTGCTCGGGATATTGCCCCTTTAGCGCCAGAAAGCGGCCCTCGGGGGTCGGCAGGTGAACGCACCAGCTTACCATGTCATCCAGTGAAGCAAAGGCCCGGCTCAGCACGCCATCAAACTTTTGCTCCGGGTTGAAATCTTCTACCCGGCTCTGCACTGCCTCGACGTTGGTCAGCCCCAGCTGATGGACCACCATGCGAATAAAACGAATGCGCTTACCCAGGCTGTCGAGCAGCACAAACTGCTTGTCGGGATTGATGATGGCCAGCGGCAGACCCGGCAGGCCGGGGCCTGTGCCCACATCGATAAAACGCTCACCCTGCAGGTGAGGGCTCACTACCAGGCTGTCCACGATATGGCGGCCCATCATGGCGATAGGGTCCCGCACCGAGGTCAGGTTGAAAGCCTTGTTCCACTTGTCGAGCAAGGTAACCAGTGTCACCAGTTTATCGGCCTGATCCGGGGTTACCGACAGTTCGGTCTGGCCCAGCAAGCGTTCCAGTGTGTTCTGTAATTGATCGTGCATCTTGTTGTTGCTCATTATGGTTCTTACGCCGACTTGCGCAGCAGACCGCGCTTCTTGAGATGTACCAGCAGAATCGAAATTGCGGCCGGGGTCACACCGGAAATGCGTGATGCCATGCCCAGAGTTTCGGGTTTGGCCTGATTGAGCTTGGCAATCACCTCATGGGACAGGCCCGGCACCTCGTTATAATCCAGATCCAGCGGCAGGCGGGTGTGCTCGTTGCGCAGATGCTTCTGGATTTCGTCTTTTTGCCGCTCGATATAACCGGCGTACTTGATCTGGATCTCCACCTGCTCGGCGGCCTGTTCGTGATCGATACCGGGGCCTATGCCGTCCACCGCCATCAGGCTGGCGTAATTCACCTCGGGCCGGCGCAGCAGTTCTTCCAGGTTGTGCTCACGGCTCAGTGGGGTTTTCAGCAATTCGTTCAGCGCCGGAGCGGCGGCATGAGCGGGGCTGATCCAGTTTGTCCGCAGACGCTGACTTTCCTGGCTGATGCGTTCCATCTTGTCACAGAACAGGGCCCAACGATGATCGTCGACCAGACCCAGATTACGGCCTTCTTCGGTCAGACGCAGATCCGCATTGTCTTCCCGCAGCAGCAGACGATATTCGGCCCGGCTGGTAAACATGCGGTAGGGCTCCTGAGTACCCAGGGTCGACAGGTCGTCCATCATGACGCCCAGGTAGGCCTGATCCCGGCGCGGTGACCAGGCTTCCTTGTCAAACGCACGCAGGGCGGCATTCAGACCGGCCAGCAAACCCTGGGCACCGGCTTCTTCGTAACCTGTGGTGCCGTTGATCTGACCGGCGAAGAACAGGTTGTGCAGGCACTTGTTTTCCATGTTGATCTTCAGATCGCGAGGATCGAAGTAATCGTACTCGATCGCATAGC
Source organism: Oceanisphaera sp. (assembly GCA_041586855.1). Taxonomy (GTDB): domain Bacteria; phylum Pseudomonadota; class Gammaproteobacteria; order Enterobacterales; family Aeromonadaceae; genus Oceanimonas. The sequence goes on from JBFGZI010000033.1 coordinate 10,573, forward strand.
CGGGCCGCATGATGTGCGCCTGCTCGAACCCCTTGATCGAACGCACGATCGCCAGCTGCACGTCGAAGGGCAGGCTGGTAGAGATCCCGTTGGGATATAACTCTGTGCTGGTCAGGCCCTCGGGCTCGACGAAGATCTGATGGGACGCCTTGTCGGCAAATCGCGTGATCTTGTCTTCGATCGAGGGGCAATAGCGCGGGCCGATCCCTTCGATCACACCGCCGTACATGGGGCTGCGATCCAGGTTTTTACGGATCACCTCATGAGTTTTCTCGTTGGTGTGAGTGATGTAACAGGGGATCTGCTGCGGATGATCCTCACGGCTGCCGATAAACGAAAAGACCGGGGTCGGATTATCACCTGGCTGAACCTGCATCACCGAGAAATCCACGCTGTTCGCATCGATTCTGGGGGGCGTACCGGTTTTCAGTCGATCGATGCGCAGTGGCAGTTCACGCAGGCGGCTTGCCAGGGCGATAGACGGAGGATCACCGGCGCGTCCGCCCTTGTAGCTATCCATGCCGATATGGATCAAGCCGTTGAGAAAGGTTCCGACCGTCAGTACCACGGTTTTGGCGCGGAATTTAAGACCGGTCTGGGTGATGACACCGACGACCGTATCGCCTTCCAGCAGCAGATCATCACAGGATTGCTGGAAGATCCTCAGATTCGGCTGGTTTTCCAGTCGGGTTCTGACGGCCTGCCGATACAGCTGACGATCCGCCTGAGCTCGGGTTGCTCGAACGGCGGGGCCCTTGGAAGCGTTGAGGGTTCGAAACTGGATCCCGGCGTGATCGGCGGCGATGCCCATGATCCCGCCGAGGGCATCGATCTCCTTGACCAGGTGGCCCTTGCCGATGCCCCCGATGGCCGGGTTGCACGACATCTGTCCCAGAGTATCCACGTTATGGGTCAATAACAGGGTGTTTGCTCCCATGCGAGCAGCGGCCGCTGCGGCTTCTGTGCCGGCATGACCGCCACCGACAACAATGACGTCAAACGATTCTTCATATTGCATAACAAATACTCTTGAGACAGGCAGGTGTAAGGATCCCGAAGGCCGGGCATTTTAGCTGTTTTAGCGAATGGATGGAAACCGGATCGAGAGGATCCCGCGATCGTTAATAGATCTTAGATCTCTAGAGAGATCTTCTGTTAGATCTATTATTAGGGTCGACCGGATCTGTGAATAACCGTTTTTTGATCTTTAAGATCATGTGGTTAGTAACGATCGATTGATGTGTACAACCCAGCCGGAGCCTCCCCTGGACCCGTGGGTAACTCGGGTAGTTATCAACAGGAGCCGATCTAATTTTATTTCATTAAGAGGATAACTATAGGTTTAACACCGGATTCAAGCCTGGTTATGCACAATGCTGATTTTTTTGACCGGGAGGATATGAGGGGATCCGGTGGCTGGATCTGTTGATAACTTGGTGGAAAGAATTTTACCGGGGGGCGGATCTTGCCGTGGCCAGATCCGCGACCCCGAAGTCAAAACGAGGATCTAGTGGTGCAATAACCAGTGATCCAGCCACTTTTCGGCGATCGCCTCCGGTGGATCCAGCAGGCTGACATCGATGTCCAGTCGATCCCCGATCCGCCGTGCGCCTAGATCCTCAAGCTGTCGATCCAGTGTTTGAATGGCGTGGCAGAAGCTATCGTAAGCCGAATCACCCAGGCCGACGGCCAGATACGCCAGCCCGGTTAAATCCGGCTTTTGCTCGTTCAATTGCAGAGAGAAGGGCTGAATATTGTCGGGCAGGTCGCCGGCGCCATGGGTAGAACAGACCAGCAGCAGGTAATGATCGGGCTTGATCAAGATGTGATCAAGCTGGGGAGAAGTGTGAATAACCGTTTGATGACCGTAGTTTTGCAGGAGCCCGGCCAGTTCATCGGCCAGATCTTCCGCGCTGCCGAGGGTGGAGCCGACCAAGAGGGTGAAGTGACTCATACAGTTCCTTGAGAAAGAGAATGGCGCCGATTTTAGCATCATCCGGGGAGAACTGTAGGTCAGGATGTGAGCC
>JBFGZI010000034.1:0-12524 GCA_041586855.1 Oceanisphaera sp.
CAAACAGCTCGGCCAGCGCCATCACCACTTGATCTTGCATAGTAAAGTCTCACAATAGGCTCAGTGACCCGCATTCTACCAACTGGATCCCGAAATGACACCAGAGCAGAAATACCAGGCCAGCACGGCGCTGGACGACCTCCCCCTGGGCAAGCAGAGCAGTTATGTCTGTGAATACGATGCCGGCCAGCTGCAGCCGGTGCCCCGCAGCCTGAACCGGGACGAGCTTGGGCTCGACGCCGATGCCCTGCCCTTCGCCGGGGAAGATCTGTGGAACCTCTATGAGCTGTCCTGGCTGAACCCCAAGGGCAAGCCCATGGTCGCCATGGGCGAGGTACGCGTGGCCGCCACCAGCCACAACCTCATCGAGTCCAAATCGTTCAAGCTGTATCTGAACAGCTTCAATCAAAGCCACTTCGACAGCCTGGAAGAAGTGGAAGAGATTCTGACCCGGGATCTGACCCTCTGTGCTCAGGGGCCGGTCAAGGTCAGGCTGTATGAACTTCAGGCGGCTCCGTCCCAATTTGGTATGCTGGCCGGCGACTGCATCGATGGCCTCGATATCGAGATCCGTCATTACCAGCCACAGGCCGACCTGCTCCACAACGCCACCGACCCCGAAGAAGTCAATGAGACCCTGCACTCCCACCTGCTCAAGTCCAACTGCCTGGTCACCGGCCAACCGGACTGGGGCAGCCTGATGATCCGCTATCAGGGACCGCGTATCCGCCGCGAGGCGCTGCTGCGCTACCTGGTGTCCTTTCGCCAGCACAACGAGTTTCATGAACAGTGCGTGGAGCGGATTTTCATGGATTTGATGCAGCACTGCCAGCCGAAAGAGCTGACCGTCTATGCCCGTTACACTCGTCGGGGCGGCCTGGATATCAACCCCTATCGCAGTAATGTGGCCGGAAAGGCCGCCAACGTCCGCCTGCAACGCCAGTAACAAGCGAGTCCAGACTATCAATAAGGCCGGATCGCGTCGGAAACTGGACTCCCTCCGGCCAGCTACGTACACTGGCCCGTCATCTGAATTATTTCGGTATTCGTTATTGTGATTCTGTCTGTCGCCGTCCTGGTTTCGCATCTGGCGGGCGCCCCGGCGCTGTCGCCGTACCAACCCGAGCCCGTTGAATTGCAACGGGCTCGGCAGCTGATGCTGAGCCGACCCGGCGAGTGTGTCGCTCTGACCCGCTTTTTTCTGCAACGCAAGGAAGTCGACCCGGCGCAGATGGTCAACTCACGTCAGGACTTCGATCACCAGGAACTGGCCAGGCGCTATCGCACCCGGGAGCAAACCCAGACCGCCTGGCAAATTCAGGCCCTGTGCCAAGCCAATGAAGGGCTGACGCTACCGGCCGACACCAGCATCAATCAGGCCATCAAGCTTGCCAAACGCTATCGTCAACCCGACGCCGAGGCGACCAGCCTGATCATCAAGGCCAAACTGGCACTGGCACAGCAAGATACCGAGCAGGCCAACACCCTGCTCGATGAAGCCGGCACCCTATTGACGACCCAGGCCCCGCCCTCTCTGAAGGCAGCCCTGCCTCTGTTACAGGCCAGCGTACTCCTGTATCAACACCGCTTCGATGAAGCCCGGCTGGCATTCGAGCAAATCCGGCTTCAAGCCCGGCAAGAGGGCAAACACACTCAGCAGGCCTGGGCCAACTATCTGCTGGGGGAATATTACCTCTTGCTGCAACAGGATGAGCTGGCCCTGGCCCACTATGTGGAAACCCTGGACCTGCTGGGAAAACGTCGCCAGTACTATCTCAAGGCCATGGCCGCCGACAAGGCGGCCACCTTGCATGCCTCATTGGGCAAAGGCGAGCAGGCGGTGCATTACGCCAACCAGGCCACTGCCGAATTCGAGTTGCTGGGTAATCCGACCCTGCTGACAGGCTCACTGCTTAACCTGGGCCGGGTCACCCGAGCCGGGAACGACGCCAGTCTGGCGTTGGTCTATTTTTTCAATGCCCTCGATCTGGTCAAAATTCAGGGCGATGCCAACCTGATGGCCCGACTTTATCTGGAAATCGGCCATTCCTACCGGCTGCTGAAGACCTATACCGAGGCGCGCCACTATCTGACCCTGGCCCGGGCCAGCTTCGAGCGTAGTCAGGATATTCCCCGCCAGATAGACACATTGCTGCAACTGGGCCAACTGCACCTGGAACAACAGGAGAGCGGCCTGGCCCTGCTTCAACTCGACCGGGCCCGGCAACTGGCCGAACAACTGGATGACGTGCCCCGTCTGATTGAAAGCAACCGACTGCTGGCGCTATTGTTTGAAACCAGCGGTAATCCGACCCTGGCGCTGGTGCATCACAAGGCCTTTCATGCCTATTACGAGCGAGCCAGCCGGCTTAACCGGCTGCTGACCCAGAGCCTGGTACAGGAAAGCGATCAGCAGCTGCAGCAAGAGCGGGAGTTGAGCGGACTACGCCAGCAGAATGAACAACTGCAGCATGAGAAGGAGCGTTTTACCCTGCTCGCCACCAGTCTGGGGCTGATTGCACCGCTGCTGCTTTACGGCTGGCTGCGTAATCATATTCGCAGCCGCCGATTGCTGCAGAGTAATACCGAACTGCAGCAGTCGTTATTGCTCGAGCCCAGAACCGGTTTGCCCAACTGGCGCCAGCTGATGCTGCGTTTACCGCAAGAAATGGCCAAGCGCCAGTTGCGTTCCGAGCAATGGTATCTCAACGAGGCCGAGGCACAGCCGTTCAATGATAAAATCTATTATATGTTGCTGCATGTCCCCTTTATGGTCGACCTGAGCGAACGAATAGGGCTGGCTCATGCAGCCTCCCTGCAGAAAGAGCTGGGCACTTATCTGCAAGGTCGCATTCACCCCAAGGCCCGGCTCTATGACTTGCGCGAGGGGCAGTTCATCTACGTCATCTCGCAACGACAGGTCAACTCGCTGCAACAGACGATCGCCAGCCTTGAACGCATGTTTATGGAATTCCCCTGTCAGTTTCAGCTTGATCAGCGCCTGGCCATCGGCATCATAGGGCACCCGTTCCTGCCGAAAGCCCCTCACACCCTGGATGACATGCGCCTGGGGGATATTATCTACCTGGCCATGGCCGCCGCCCACCAGCTGGCAGAGCAAACCGGTGAGCGCGCCTGGGTAGAACTGCTGGCGGTCGACTGTCAGCAAGCCGCTTTTTTTAATGGCGATATTCGCCACTGTTGTATTCAGGCTATTCTGAAAGGACTGGTCAAGGTCAATAGTTCACATAAAAAACAACAGATTGACTGGAGCGCCTTGGCCCCGGAGCCGGCAATCTCGATATAATAAGTGCGCCGATCAGGCCCTGCATAGTGCCAAGCACGCCGGGCGTGATCAGATAGTCATGGATTGACCTATAACAATATTCACGGGAGTGGCCATGATCACCCATATCAATCCGGTCGGCAGCATGAATCTGCTGTCGCAAGTCGAAGTCGATCATCTCAAACAGTCCGCCTCCGGCGCTCTGTACCAGCTGTTTCGCAACTGTGCCCTGGCGGTACTGAACTCCGGCAGCAAAACCGACAGTTCCAAGGAAATATTGGAACGATATAAATCATTTGAAATCAACGTGATACGAAGAGAACGCGGCGTCAAGCTCGAGTTGTTCAATCCACCGGATCATGCCTTTGTAGACGGTGAAATTATCCGCGGTATTCAGGATCACCTGTTTTCGGTGCTGCGTGACATCATCTACGTCAACAGCAAGCTGCAAAATGAAAATCAGCTGAATCTGACCTCATCACTGCACCTGACCGACTTGGTTTTCTCCATCCTGCGCAATGCCCGGGCCGTCAACCCCGGCTCCGAGCCCAATCTGGCGGTGTGCTGGGGCGGCCACTCCATCAATGCGCAGGAATATCAATATACCCGCGAGGTCGGCAACGAGCTGGGTCTGCGCGAAATGAACATCTGCACCGGCTGTGGCCCCGGCGCCATGGAAGGGCCGATGAAAGGCGCCGCCGTCGGCCACGCCAAGCAAAGAGTGACCGGCAGCCGCTATATCGGCCTGACCGAGCCCTCCATTATCGCCGCCGAGCCACCCAACCCCATCGTCAACGAGCTGGTAATATTGCCGGATATCGAGAAACGGCTGGAAGCCTTCGTGCGGCTGGCCCATGGCATCATCATCTTTCCCGGTGGTGTGGGTACCGCCGAAGAGATCCTCTATATTCTCGGCATCATGATGCACCCGGAAAACCGCCATCAGCCGATGCCCATCATCCTCACCGGTCCCAAGGAAAGCGCCGACTACTTCCGCAGTGTAGACGAGTTTATCGGCAACACCCTGGGCCCCGATGCCCAGTCGCTGTATCAGATCATCATCGACGATCCGGCCGAGGTGGCACGTCGAGTCAAAAACGCCATGCCGCTGGTGCGGGATTATCGCAAGTCGGTGGGGGACGCCTACTCCTTCAACTGGTCGCTGAAGATAGAGCCGGAGTTCCAGATGCCCTTTATCCCGGATCACGAAAGCATGGCCAACCTGAACCTGAGCTGGGATCAGCCGTCTCAACAGCTGGCGGCCAATCTGCGTCGGGCCTTTTCCGGCATAGTGGCCGGTAACGTCAAGGAAGGCGGTATCAGAGCCATCGAGAAGCAGGGCCCCTTCCTGCTCAATGGCGAACCCAGGATGATGAAGATGATGGACAAGCTGCTGCGGCAGTTTGTAGAGCAGCAGCGCATGAAACTACCCGGCTCGATCTATGTTCCCTGCTATCGAATCAACCGATAATCACCGATAACAAGAGTTTGAATGCAATTACTGATCATCGATGCCCTGAACCTGATCCGCCGGCTACATGCGGTACAGGCTCAACGGCATCACCATGAAGCAACGGCGCTGGCCGCTACCGGCGCTGCCCTGACCAATGCCGCCAACCGATTGCTCGCCCAGTTCAAACCCAGCCATGTGCTGGCGGTATTCGACGGCGCGCCGGTCGGCTTTCGTCATCATCTGTATCCGGAATACAAGGCCGGGCGCAAGCCCATGCCCGAGTCCCTGGCCAATAGCCTCGGCGAGCTGCAGCAGCTGCTGTGGCAACTGGGCATAGACGCCCTGCTGTCCGACACCGACGAGGCGGACGATCTTATCGCCACCCTCGCCACCACCCTGAGCCGCCACGGCAAGAACAGTATTATCGTCTCCACCGATCAGGGTTTTTGCCAGCTGCTGAACCCCCATATCCGGTTATGGGACCATTTCAATCAACGCTGGCTGGATGACGATTTCGTGCAGCAACGCTATGGGCTCAAGGTCGAGCAACTGGTGGACTACTGGGCGCTGACCGGGGTGTCCGGCAGCCAGATCAAGGGTGTCCCCGGAATAGGTCCCAAGCGGGCTAAGGCGCTGTTGCAACAGTACAATACTCTGGACGAGCTGCTTGCCACCGGACCACAAGGCAAAGACGAAAATACCGTGCATGCTCATCAGCACCATGCCTTGCTGTCGAGGCAGCTGGTCAAGCTGGTGGATGATATAGAACTGGGCTTTAATTTGCAGGATCTCCGTTATCCACCCCCGACTAAAGGGTCATAGGAAAAGCCCGGCTAAAATGCTATACATACGGGGCAATAATACGTCCCCTCGACCTGTAACTAAAAACGGAACGCTGCCCATGAACAAACGCAGTATTACCGTGATCCCGGGTGATGGTATCGGCCCAAGCATTATCGATGCCGCCCTGAAAATACTGGATCACGCTGGTTGTAACTTTCACTACGACTATGCCGACGCCGGCCTCATGGCCCTGGAAAAGCACGGCGAACTTCTCCCCCAGTCTACCCTTGACCTGATAGCTCGAAACAAAATCACCCTCAAAGGCCCTCTGACTACCCCTGTCGGCGGCGGTTTCACCTCCATCAACGTTTCTCTGCGCAAACACTTCGGTCTGTACGCCAACGTACGCCCGGTGGTGTCGTTTGAAGGTACCAAGAGCCGCTTCGAAAACATCGACATCATCACCATTCGGGAAAACACCGAAGGCATGTATTCCGGTGCCGGTCAGAAACGATCCGACGACAACAGCAGCGCCGAGGCGATGAGCATAGTCACCCGCGAAGGTGCCGAGCGTATCACCGTGTTTGCCTATGAGCTGGCCCGCAACGAAGGCCGCAAAAAGGTCACCATAGTTCACAAGGCCAACATACTGAAATCCACCTCGGGTCTGTTTCTGGACGTAGCCCGGGAAGTGGCTCAGCGTTACCCGGACATCGAAACCAATGAAATGATTGTGGACGCCGCCTGTATGAACCTGGTGATGTATCCCGAGCGTTTCGATGTGATCGTCACCACCAACCTGTTTGGCGACATTCTGTCGGATCTCTGTGCCGGTCTTATCGGCGGACTGGGCATGGCCCCGGGCGCCAATATCGGTAAAGAAGCGGCCATCTTCGAGGCGGTGCACGGTTCGGCGCCGGACATCGCCGGTCAGAACATCGCCAACCCCTGTTCGGTGATCCTGGCCTCCATTCAGATGCTGGAGCACCTGGGCATGCAGGACAAGGCCCGACAGATCCGTGAAGCAGTACGCAAGACCATCGCCGAAGGCAAGACGGTCACCCGGGATCTGGGCGGCAACGCCAGCACCACCGAGTTTACCCAGGCGATCATCGCCAACCTGTAAGCGACTGACAAATCAGTTAAAGGGCCGAAAGGCCCTTTTTTAATGGCCGTTCATCGACAAGGTATCAGACCTGATCCCGGCAAAAAATGTGCTCTTGATCACAAACCGCCGACTATAGTTACTGATATTGACGGAGGTAACAGGTCATGGACATTCGACTCACACAGCTGCCGGTGCTTCTTCCCCTGCTACTGTTGGTCTATGTCACGCCCAGTACCGCCTATGAACAACCTACTCTCGCCTACCAGGCCCCTGACCTCACCGCCATACCGCCTCTGCGTTTCACCCTGACGCCTCCCGAGTTACTCGGTACAACCCCCGGACCTTACGGACTCGATATCGAATTGCAGCCCACGGCGGATGGCAACCAGCGCCTGGCCGCCTACCCCAGTCTGAAGCTGACGCCACAAAGCTCGGTCAGCCTGTCACTGAAAAACTTCCGCCCCCGCCTTAATTTCGAAGGGGGCGGTTTTAGAACCTCGCTGCGCCTGCGGGGAAACGGCATCAAGCTCAACATCAGGCCATCCGATCCGGATACCCGGCTGGAGTTCGATCTCAAGATCACCGGCGACGAATCCAGACTGGATTGCAAATATCGGTTTTAAGCCATGGTGAGGGGTGAGGGGTGAGGGGTGAGGGGTGATTTTACGCCTCTCTCCTCACTCTTCACCCCTGACATTTTTTACTCCTTGGGTTGCAGCCTGGCGACCTTGCGCGGCTGATACACGTGCACGGTAATTTCTTCCCGGTCGTGATACAGCTGCTTGGCCTGCACATGAAAACCACCCAGCTCGGCCAGCTTGTCCTTGAGCTGCTGCAGGTTATACACCGCCTCGGCGTAGCGCTTCTTCATCGGCAGTTTCAGGTTGAACATCGCTTCCTGACAGTCTTCGTTCACCAGCCAGTCGGCCATGGTCGCCACTACGCGCGCCGGCTTTTCGACCATGTCGCAGACCAGCCAGTAGGTATTCTTGCGGGCCGGACGCCAGCTAAAACCGTCTTCCCGGTAATGTTTGACCTGGCCGGTCTCCATCAGGCTTGGACTCATGGGGCCGTTATCGATGGCCGTGACCATCATGCCGCGGGCCACCAGCTGATAGGTCCAGCCGCCGGGTGCGGCGCCCAGATCCACCGCCCTCAGCCCCGACGTCAGTCGCAGATCCCACTCATGTCGGGGGACAAACACGTGAAACGCCTCTTCCAGCTTCAGACTGGAGCGACTGGGCGCATCGGCCGGAAAACGCAGTCGGGGAATACCCATGTGGAAGGGCGAGTTATTGAAGGTATAGGAATACCCCAATATGGCATGATTACTGGCCATGAAAAACAAGTGCAACACGGGTTTGGTGTCCGACTCGTTACGGGTCAGTACGCCCTTGCCGCGCAATGCCTGACGCATGGGCACGGTAAACTTGCGACAGAAACGGGACAGCTCCTTGCCGTCGTTGGTGTCCGGGGTTTCTACCCGGATATCACCACACAAGGCCATGCCTTCGGTCGCCTCCAACAGCGGCGTGATGCGATCATCCAGCGGCAAGTCTTTCAACTCGGCCCAGACCACCAGCATCTGGCGGGCAAAAATCAGCTCCCGGAACAGCAGCTTGCGCGCCAGCAAATCCGCGTCATCCGGCTGAAAACATTCGTAAATGACAAAGCCGCTGTCGTCCTTGGCACGGGCAAAACCGGGGCAACCGAACTGCCCCGCCCTGTCCTGAATTTCCGCTGCCGCCTCTTTCTCGAATCCGGGACGACAATATATCAATAACTGTTTCATCAAGACCTCAACCAGGTACGACCGGCCAGCAATACGCTTAACCAGCCCGCCATAAAACACACTCCCCCCAGGGGAGTTAACCAACCAATACCTTTGGCGCCAAACAACACCAAAGCATAAATACTGCCACTGAACAACAGGGTGCCCAGTGCAAAAAACGCGGCTGCTACCTGCAGCGCTCCGGCCGGCTTGAACCGCCAGGCCAATACCACCAACAATAATGCCAGGGCATGATAAAACTGATACTGCACCCCGGTATTGAAGGCACTCACCAGAGATGCAGGCAAGCCGCTGGCGGCCAGGCCATGAGCGCCGTAGGCACCCAATGCAGTGGCACTCAGCCCCAGCAGGGCTGCCAGATAAAACCAGAGATTAACGAGCAAGCACAAACCTCCTCATACCGGCCACGATGGCCGCCAGGTTTCGCTCCAGGGTGGTGCCCGACGACTTGCGCGGGCTGAAGCCATGATCGCCGTCTTTTACCCACAGGCTTTTCACGCCCGGCGCCAAATCATAAGCGGCCACCGCCTCCCGGTTACCGAAGTTGTCCCGTTCGCCCTGCACCAGCAAGGTCGGCGTTACGATCGTGGCTAGATGCTGGCCACGAAAGCGTTCCGGCTTGCCCGGCGGCGTGAAGGGAAAACCCAGCAGGATAAGACCGGCCGGAGCCAGTTCATCGGCCACCAGGGACGCCATGCGGCCCCCCATCGATTTGCCCGCCAGAAACAGCCGGGGATGGGCAAACTCGGCCGCCATCTCACGCCAGCAGTCCAGCAGTGCTGGCTCTCGATCCGGTGGCCGCTTGCGTCCGTCGGCCCGGGTTTTCTGCATGAAGGGAAACTCGAAGCGGATCACCTGAATCTGTTCGTCGGCCAGCCCCAACGCCAGGCTGCTCATCACCGAATGCTCCATACCGGCTCCGGCTCCGTGGGTCAGCAACACCCGGTTGGGGGCATTATCGGCCCCGTTTATCAAGACATGACTCATCCGTTCAGCGCCTTCTGCTGCTCTTCTTTAATCACCAACGCCAGCATCCACTCCCGAAAGGCGGCAATCTTGCCCAGTCCCGCCTGGGATTCGTGGCACACCAGGTAATAGGCATTTTTGGACATCAGCACCTGCTCGAAGGGGCACACCAGTCGACCCGCATCAATCTCGGGCTGGGTCAGCACACTGTGCCCCAGGGCCACGCCCTGACCGTGAATTGCCGCCTGTATCACCATGGATGAATGGCTGAAGATGGGCCCCTGATTGACATTGGCCGCCTGAATGTTGAGCTGCTTGAACCAGGCTTTCCAGTCCCGCCGCGAGGTATCGTGCAGCAGGGTCTGCCGCGTCAGATCTTCGGGGGTCTTCAACGGCTTGGTACCCATCAGCAGCATCGGCGAACACACGGGGATCAGGTATTCCGCATGCAGCTTGTCGGCCCGCAGGCCCGGCCAGTTGTCCCGGCCATAATAAATCGCCACGTCCACGTCGTCGGTGAGTGAACCTTCATCCATATCCACCGCCTTGATGCGCACGTCTATGTCCGGATGCACCTCGCTGAAGCGCACCAACCGCGGCACCAGCCACTGAATGGCAAAGCTCGGCTGCAGGCTCACCGTCAACGCCCCCTTGGCACTACGTGCCAGCAACCGCTCGGTCGCATCGGAAATACCGGAGAAAATATCCTTTATGTCCAGGAAGTAGCTCTGACCTTCTTCGCTCAACAGCAGGGAACGGTTGCGCCGGCGAAACAGCTTGATGCCCAGGTATTCCTCCAAGCCCTTGATTTGATGACTTATTGCCGCCTGGGTAACGAACAGTTCTTCCGCCGCCCGGGTAAAACTCAAGTTGCGGGCGGCAGCTTCAAATGCCTTGAGGGCATTAAGCGGGGGGAGTCGCCGAGACATCCATACCTCGATAAGGTTTTCTAATGGCGGGATTATAGGGGGCCGGCGGACGACAAGCCAGCACCGCTACCACAAAGCAGAACAATTATCGCCCACCCGCAGGGTGCCAGTGCCCGTCGCCGAACGTGGCGGTACCGATATTCATTTTATGCCGCCTCCTCTGCTACACTGGGTGCCGCTTTCTCTTATCTGTTTTCAGGCCAACCATGACCGACATGCTTCCCGTTTCCCTGCTCGACTGGCTGATGCTCAGCCTGGTCCTGTTGCTGATTTTGCTGGCTCTGTCCGTTCTGCTGCGCCGGCTGTGGCGAGGGGCACCCAAACAACCCTATCAGCAGAAGTTGCTGTTCAGCCCCGAGTCCGCCGCCGCCCTGCGGTTATTGGACGAGGCCATGGGAGCGCAACTGCGGGTGTTTGCCGCCGTCAGCCTGAGCGAACTGGTCGAGCTCAATCCCAAACTGAAAAAAGCCCAGCGTGAGCAGGCCATGCATGACATGTATGGTGAGAAGCTGGACTTTGTGCTCTGCTCGCCCAAGGATCTCCGGGTCAGAGCCGTGGTCGCCCTGATCGACGACAGCCTGAGCAAGACCGACGGTCGCCAGCGGCAGCAACTGCTGCAACATATTCAGGATACCGGCCTGCCGGTTATCCACCTGTCACCGAAAGAATGGTCGACGCCCGACGCCCTGCGCGACGAGATACTGGCCACCTTCAAGCAGCAGCCCAGTGCCACCACAGTCCCCGCCCTCGTCGGGCAAGGCCGCGTAGAGCCGGTACTCAGCCTGCCAGACGAGGAACAAGCCGACGATCACAACGAACCCCGCTTTCGATTATGAATTTTTTCTCGATTATAAATCGGCTTCCTGCGCAAAGAGGCAACAGGGTTGCCTCTACCGACCCGCTTCAAGCACATCCATGTGACGCTCAGCACATGCCATCCATGGCATGTGATGGTCGGCTGAGGCAATCCCTGCCGCCTCTTCTTAATCCCGGAGCCATATGCTGACGATGTCAACCAACGGCTCCGGAGTCTTAAGGAGGGTAAAGGGATCAGCTCCGCCGACCTTCTGTTTCAGGGATGAAACAGGGAGCGTACAGGGATGTATTCATAGCGTGTCGGAGGAGCGGAACCCTTTGCCCGATTTACGCGCGCTTGGGCTTCATACCCCTCAAGGCTACAGTGTAATAAAAACCAATTTCATCAAACCCACAGGTCGCCGATGGGTGTATCCGGGCTGAAATGGTGAGCTATCTGCGCCTGTAACAGTTCAGCGGTGGCCAGGGCGTCGGTCTGGGCATGATGCGGCTGGTAAAACGGCAGATGATAACGGCTGCGGCTGTCGGACAACCGAATCGAAGCCGGCTTCCTGCCCCGTAACCGGGCCCATAATCCCAGTGGTCTGCGCCGGTGCAAACGAGCCTCTAGCTCCATGGTATCCACCGCCGGAAATACGATGCCTTCGTTCAGCCGCGCCTTCAGCGCCGCATCCAGAAAACCGCGCTCTATGGTTCTGTGGTGTACCACCACCACCCGCCCGGCCAGGGCGGTGAGCAGCTCGTCCAGCACCAGCAGCAAATCCGGCGCCGCCTTCACCTCGGAATGGGTAATGCCATGGATCACCACCGACTCTTCCGCCATCGGCTTGTGGGGGTTCAGTATCCAGTGCCTGGCTTCCCGGCAGCGAATACGCTGCAAGTCGAAGGGCGCCAGTCCTATGCTGACGATGGCGTCTTTTTTCGGGTTGAGCCCTGTGGTCTCGAAGTCCATGGCCACAAAAGGCACCTCGGACAGAGGCGTCTCTGCATTGACGGCGCCGGCACGATAAAACCGCTCCAGTCGATAATCCCGCGCATGGCGGGCCAACTCGCCGAACTGGGTTTGCCACTCGGGTACCTCGGCACTCGGCCGGATATCATCGGGTCTTAAATAAAACATGGTGTTTCCCTAGGGTCTGTTGACCTTTCGCGATGATTTTTGCAGCAGTTTGTGGGGCCTTGATACAAGGCAGCGCTTATGCCGTGTAGTCACTCTACATAAATAAGCGATAACGCAGTAGCAAGACCCCACAAGCGCTGCCCTGCGGGTTCGGCTAAACGCGTTTTTCTCTTTGTTGAGAGGGCCTTGCTTAGAATGACTAGGCTACACCCCTCTCGCCGCGATAAAAACGCGTTTAACTCGAACAAAATTTAACCGCGAAAGGTCAACA
>JBFGZI010000035.1:0-12401 GCA_041586855.1 Oceanisphaera sp.
ATACCAATCTGTAAAACTAACTGATCTGTTTAGCTGCCCTGTAAAGGTCGAACGAAAGGTCTACTCCACCGACACGCTTCAAGTACGTCCATGTAACGCTCAGCACATGACGTCCGACCGCCAGGGATGGGTTCATGGCGTGTCGTGGGAGGTGACTCTGTTTCCTCTCGTGTCCAGCTTTGAAATAGATCATATTTTTATTTAGATTGGTATTACGCCATAAGGAAGGTTCAATGAGTGGCCAGATCAATTCGTTGAAGGAGTTGTTGCATACCATTACCGAGCTGCTGTTTGTCCGCTTCAAGTTGGCCCGCATCGAGTTTGTTGCCCAGAAGGAGCGCATGGTGCGACTCGGCATCCTGGCGCTGGCGGCGGTTTTTTTGTTCTTCATGTCATATATCAGCCTGCTGTTCGGCCTGAATCTGGTGCTGTCCCATTCGGCCAAACTGTGGGTGTTTTTCGGGCTGTCGGCGGTATTACTGTTGCTGATGTGCTGGGCGTTTTGGTCCATCGCCCGCAACCTTGCCAGCCAACGCCGGTTTTTGGCCGAAACGTTGCACGAGCTGCAGGAAGATGTCGCCTATATTCAGGGTAAAAAAACCATGTCCGATTGGTCTTTGAAGGACTGAGTCTATGCACAAGTCGTTACAACAGGAACAACAGTTATTACAGCTGAAGGCGGAAGCGCTGCGGCTGAAGCTGCTGACCAATCAGCTGCGACGGCAGCAGGAGCAAAGCGAGTCCGGTGTGTGGCAGCTGGCCAGCCAGTTGCCCAGAGCCGGGCTGGTATGGCGGCTGGCTAACATGCCTCGTAAACTCAGAAACAAGCTGCTGCTGGGCGGCGCCTTGCTGGCAGCCATCTACTTGCGGTTCTGAGACTCATGCAATGGGCATCAGGACATTAAATCCAGTATCTGCTGTTTATTCACCGGATCCAGCTGCTTCGATGCGAGAAAGCGGTTTCCGTATTGCAGATAGATTTCCTGCTCGACAAAGAAGCGAAACAGCCCGGGATCCAGGTGCTGTTTTCTGACCATGGCCGCCATTATGGTCAGTGTCTCGCTCAAACTCTTGGGTTGCTTGTAGGGACGGTCGGCTGCGGTCAGGGCTTCAAAGACATCGGCCAGCGCCATCATGCGCGCCTGTAAGGGTAATTCACCGGCCTTCAGGCTGCGCGGATAGCCCTGGCCGTCCATGCGTTCATGATGACTGGCGGCCAGCATAGGGACGTCACTGAGATAGACGGGGTACTGCAGTTCGCTCAGCATGATCAGGGTATGCACCATGTGGGCATTGATGGTGTAACGCTCTTCCGGGGTCAGGGTGCCTCGGGCAATAGCCAGGTTATAGCGCTCCCCCAGATCCAGTTTGAGTTCGGGCTGTACCAGAGTAATCCCCCAGGGGTTGTCCCGGCCGATGCGTTCCTCGGCCGGGTAGGGGATCCGATGCCAGGGTTTATCAGCCAGCAGCGGCTCCCATGTTGGCACCGGCTCGCTGTCGCCGCGGCGTTGTTCTTCTTCCCACGACAGCCCCAGCGTATTGTCCAGAGTGCGTAGCCAGCGCCGTTCGGCAATGCGGTTCAGGCGTTCAAGCTGTGTCTGGCTGACCGTTTCTCCACCCTGATTCAGGCTGGCGATAAAGGCGAAGTCGTCATCCAGTTGCCGGTGCAGATCTGCTCGTATTGACGCAAGCCGGCGCTCGTCCTCGCCACTGGCCATGCCCTGCCAGTAATCGATGTCTGCATCGCGCTTGAGTACCTCGAAACGCATTCTGATTTCATGGAGCCGGTTATAGATGGTCTCCAGTTTGCTGGCCTTGTCTATTACATGCTCCGGGGTCACCACCTTGCCGCAATCGTGCAGCCAGGAGGCCAGGCGGAGTGCCTCCCATTCCTGTTCGGAAAGTCGAAAGCCCGCATAGTTGCCGGTCTCGCTGTGATGGGCGGCGCGGGCCAGCATCAGGGTCAGTTCCGGTACTCGCTGGCAGTGACCGCTGGTGTAGGGAGATTTGGCGTCGATGGCGGAGGCGATGACGCGGATCATCGATTCGGTCATTTTCTGCTGCTGTTCGAACAGGGTCATGTCTTCCAGTGCCAGATTGGCGAATTCGCTGTAATGGGAGATAAAGCGGCGTTTTCCGGCTGAAAGGGGGGCCGACCCGTAGCGCAGGCCAAGCACAATGGCGCCGTTGAGATTGCCGAAGCGGTCATACAAAAGCCAGGGTGGCTCAAAGTGCAGGCCATGGCCTTCCAGTACCTGCAGGAACAACGCCGATAATTTGTCGGGTTCTATCTTGTCGGGCAGCAGGATCTGATGTTGCTGTTCCTTATCCAGCAATACCAGATAGTGTGCCTTGTCTTGCTGTTTGGCCCGGTACACAAGACAGCGTTGTCCGCCGCTCAGATGTTGTATGCCCTGGCTGAGCCGTTGCAGCATGTTGCTGAAATCATCACTCTGCGACAGGCTGTGCAGTTCCTGGATAAAGCCGGCCAGGGTGCGGTGCATCAGGGTGATAGCGTGAGCCTGGGTATCCAGCTCCCGGTAGAAGTAGTGTCGTTCTTTCAGGCCGTCAAAGTCGAACTCCTGAATCCCTTTCAAGTCTTCTGCCATTTGTCGCAAGGGGCGCGAGATGGCACGAGACGCCATCATAACCACCGGCAGGCTCAGTGCCACAATCAGCAGCGTCAGCCACGCCTGGGCGCGGCCAAAGTCCAGCGCTTCCGCCATCAGCGTGCGATAGGGGATCAGCGTAGACAGCCGCAGATCCAGGGTGCCGTTGCCACCGGTGTTCAGGGTCAGCGGAGTCTGCTGACCCAGCCAGAGGTCACCGTTCAGCTCGACCTCCCAGCTTGCCAAATCGGGCTGGGCCGATAACACCTCGAAGCCCCTCAGGCCATGAAAGGCCGGCAGAATATCGGCGGATGCCGAGTCGGGCTGGCTGCTGGCCAGCACCTGAAATTCCGGCGCCTGCAACAGCAGAGTACGTGCCTCCGGTAATCCTTGTTCAAGCTGTGCATCCAGATCGCGTAGCAGCAAATCGGCCGCCCACACCCGTTGCTGTGTGGCATCTCCCAGAGACAGGGTGATACCCGGAATTTGTGAAGAGTGAAAATAGTAGGGCTGGGTGATGTGCAGATCCGGCTGCGCCAGGGTGGGGCCGAACCAGGGACGGGTACGGCTATCGAAGGACTCGGCATAGACTTCGATCTTGTCGACCATTCGATAATCGAGGTCAAAATAGAAGCGCCGGTCGGTGCTGTCCGGCGCTATGATGTCCATCATCAAATCGGCCGCTTCCGGTGCGGCGAAGGCCGTGCGCATCTGTCGATCGTGCATCATGCGAAACACCAGAATTCGGCCATCGGATTCGCCCACATAGAAAGCGGTGACCTGAGGATTGGCGGTTAGCAATGGATGTAACAGGGACCACCAGCGAGCAGGCTCCTGTTCGCTGGTGGCGAGGGTAACGCCATTGGCGCGCATCAGGGTCAGGCCGGTATGAATGTTGCGCAGCTCGTGTTCCAGCTGCTGGCTCAGCTGGCTTTTCAGTACATTCAGGCGGTGTTCGCTGTTGGCCAGCAGAAAAGCGCTGTTATGGCGGTGCTGCGCATAGATAAGCACAGCACCCAGCAAAATGATCAGGGTGGCAAACATGCAGGTTATGTATACCCGCAGGCTGAAGCGTGAATAAAAAGGAGGCATGGCCGGCATCCGTGACTAGAACAGTCATAAGCGTAGTTGCCGGTCAGAGCGGTGCCTAACTTCGGTAATCACCGATATCGGGTCGTCGGCTGGGGCCGAGCAGGGCCATGTCGACCGGATGGAAGGCCTTGATGGCCTCGAAGCAGAAGTCGCCCAATGCCCGATGCAGGGCCTGAGGATCATGGTTGGTGATGATGATGACGCTCTTGGCCAGGTTGCGCCGGCGACGCAGCAGGTGGCCGAGAAAGCTGGACTGGCTTTCGGCCAGTCGGGTGCGATTGGCGGCCACTTCATCCAGTACCAGCAAGTCGACTTCTTCCAGCGCCCGCCGATATTGGTTGCGGCTTTCCTGATCTTCTATCACCCCGAAAAACAGCCTGTCCACCACCGAGGCCCATTGCTGAAAAATCACCGACTTCTGGTGCTGGTAAATCAGGTCGTGGGCTATGGCGCCGGCCAGAGTTGATTTGCCGGTGCCGAAGTCGCCATAAATAAGAATGGCGGCACCGCCTTTCTCTTCCCAGTGATCGAAGGCATTGATGAAATGATGGGCGGTATCGATATGATGGCTCAGCACAGGATCGTCGCGGTCCATGTTGTCGAACACCCATTCGGGGTTGAGATCCGCCTGGGCAAGCAAACGTTCGGTACGTTTCTGTTGCGCCTCTTTCTGGGCCTGGCGCACCTCGATATTCGCCTGTTGTTCATACTGTCGTTTGAGATCGAGATAATCGTATTCGGGCAGGTTACCGCCGGCCCGCAGCCGTTGCAGTCGGCTCAGCAGTCCTTTCACATCGCCACCGGTGGCCGTCGGTGACAGGTCTTTCTGTGGCTTCGGGCGGCGCCGACGACGAGCAATGTCGTTCAGGTCGGCGGCAATTTCTTCAGGTGTCTTTTTCATTGCGGTCTTCCTGGTTATCCGGGCTGAGACGCCGGGCTTCGGCCATCATTTCACGGGCCCGCTTACTGGGGCCTGAGTCGGTTTTGGCCGGCAGCTGCTGGTAGCCACCCTTGTCCTGGGGCGCTGGTGTGCGCTTGATACTGCGCTGATTCTTGAGTTTGCGTACCAGTTTCAGCATCCACTGATGCTGGTTTTCAAATACTTCTGGTCGCCCCAGCCAGTAGGCAATAAATTCGCCCAGCTCGGTTTCATCGAACTGGCTGTCGAGCAGGCCACAGAGTCTGGCCAGGCCCTCGAACTGTTCGTCCGGGCGCCACTCTGGGTGCATGGCAAACTGGCGAGAAGGCAGCGGGACCAGTCCTTCGAGCCGTTTCAGTGGCAGCGAGAACACGGCGCCGTGATAATGCTGGGGATGAGGATTCTGCACCAGGCTCAGCAAGCCGGCGGCCAGCAGCTCATCGACCAGCCCGGTCAGCTCCATCGGCGTGACGCGATAGCGGTATTCTCCTTCGCCCTGCACGGCCAGCGCCTTGCCCAGCAAGGGATAATCCAGCGGTTGGGTATGGTCACCGCGGGCCTGGTGCCTGAGATAGAGCTGATACAGGCTGCGGGCCGGGTGAGACAGTCTGGGAGAGGTCAGCGCCTGATATTCTGCCGGTGTCATAGTGCCACTGTGATCGAATGAGGAGCCCATTATCCAACAAAGCCGCAGTAGAATACAGCCACCATGACGGGGCCTCTGCCAGGCTGCCGAAATTCGGCTAGGCTCAGAGTATATCCCATGACCCTGTTGCCTAATCTGATGTTTGAGAGTTCCCCGCTTATTCTGCTTATAGAAGATGACCCCGTGTTCCGTCGACTGATGGTGGCCTACCTTGAGCTGTGGGGCGCCAGGGTGATCGAAGTGGACAGTGGCGATGAGGGCATATGGCTGGCGGGGGAGCTGGCCCCCGATCTGGTATTGATTGATCTACGGCTGGCAGCGACCAACGGCCATGAAGTGGTTTCTTGCCTGAAACAACGCTATCCGACGCTGCCCGTGATTGCCATTTCCGGCCAGAAGAAAATGGAGGATGTGGCCCGGGCATTGCGAGCCGGCGCCGAAGATTATCTGATCAAGCCGATCCGCAACTGGTCGCTGGTGGCTGACGTCATTACCGCCTGTATCAAGCCCGATCCGCGGCGATTGTTCGACGAGCTCAAGGAGCATATGGCGTTTTTTCGCCGGGAAGACATGGCCGCCAGTCGTCTGTGTCTGGGCTTGCGTCAGTTGCCGGAGCGCGATCTGGGAGCCTGGCAGCTGAGCTGCCGGCAAAGCTCACCCTGGGTGCTCGCCGAATATGTCCGGCTGGATCAGGATCTGTTGCTGCTGCTGGCGGAGTTCGACCCGTTGAACATGGATACCCCTGTGGTAATGACGCTGCTTACCTTTCTGTTGCATGAGCCCCTGCGCCAGTATCAGAATCAGCCGGGATCCCTGCTGAACAACCCGGGCCTTACTCTGGAGTATATCAATCGTCTTATCCTGGATGCGGGGCTGGATTGCCGGGTTAATCTGGCGCTATACCGGTTGCAGGCCAGCAGTAACAGCGTGGTGCTGGCCAACGGCGGCATGGCCGGTAACGACTGGCTGGCCCGGTGTGATGCCGGCCCACTGGGATCGAGAACTCTCAGTGCCAGCCAGCTTAGCTACTCTTGCTCTTTTCCCTTCGACCTGACCTTGTATGGCGGCTTCGGCGGTGAAATCCAGCTGACGGCTCGTCATGGTCATTACTGACCGGGCTTACCTAAGGTTGAGCTGCTGCAGGTAGTCGGCGAGGGCAGGCCCCAGCTCGGGATGGCGCAGGCCATATTCAACATTGGCCACCATGAGCCCAAGCTTGCTGCCACAATCGTGACTCTTGCCGGTAATATGATGGGCATCTACCGGTTGCTGCGCCATCAGCATGGCGATGCTGTCGGTCAGCTGGATTTCATCGCCCTTGCCGAGCGGGGTCTTGCTCAGCAGTGGCCAGATATCTTCCGACAGCACATAACGGCCTACTACCGCCAGGTTGGAAGGCGCTTCCTGCAGTTGCGGTTTTTCTACCATGTCCCGAATGTGAGCGGACTCTCCCTGGCCCAGTTGCTCGCCGGCGATATCGACAATACCGAACTGATCGACCAGCTCGTCTGCCACCGGTTCCACCAGGATCTGGCTGTGGCCCTTGTCGTCAAAGGCTCGGATCATGGCCGCCAGATTATCCTGGCGCAGGTTGCAACCCGCATCATCGATCAGCACGTCGGGCAGCAGCACGGCAAAGGGTGCATCACCGACCAGCGGGCGGGCGCAAAGAATGGCGTGGCCCAGGCCTTTGGCCTCACCCTGACGCACATGCATTATGGTCACGTCGGGGGGGCAGATTTTTTGTACTTCTTCGAGCAATTGCCGTTTCACCCGTTTTTCCAGGGTGGCTTCCAGCTCGAAGCTGGTATCAAAGTGGTTTTCGATGGAATTTTTACTGGCGTGGGTGACCAGCACGATTTCCTTGATCCCGGCCTGTACGGCTTCATTTACCACATACTGGATCAGGGGCTTGTCGACCACCGGCAGCATTTCCTTGGGGATGGCCTTGGTGGCGGGCAGCATACGAGTGCCCAGGCCGGCGACCGGGATCACCGCCTTACGAATCGGGGATGGTGAAGGCATGTTTTGAGGCGTCGTTGCAGGCATGAGTGTCATCAAAAAAATAATGGGCGGCTATGATAACCAATAGCGGCCCTCCCGACCATGCCCGGGAGGGCCTGCGCTTAGTTGCTGAGCAGGTGCCGGTTTTTGTCTACGGTGGCCGGGCCTATGCCACTGACCATGGTGAGGTCGTCGACCGCCTTGAAGGGCCCATTGGCTTCCCGATATTCCACGATAGCCGCCGCCTTGGCCGGACCTATGCCGGTCAGCATGGCCAGTTGATCCTGGGTGGCGTTATTGATATTGATGCTGGTGACTACGGCGTCCTGAGCCGCCGTTGTCTCGTTAGCCATGCTGGGTGCTGTGACGGCCAGTAACCCGGTCAGTAAGGTGGATAACAGTATTTTTTTCATTCCCGTCTCTCCTTGTGTTGGATTCGTTTGGCATTTAGTCCATTTCGGACTCTATCAAGCCTTGTCCATAAGAGCGTTTTTTGCCAATTAAAGTCGAAAATATTGTCGAAAACAGTAAAGAAGGGCGGGACTTGCATCGAATAACCGGCCGAAGCCGGTTTGTATCAGGGCAGGACTTTTCTGAAGGGCTTGACCACCACGGAGGCATAGACGCCGGCCGCCACGTAAGGGTCCGCTTTGGCCCAGGCCTGGGCCGAGGCAAGAGAGTCGAATTCGGCAATCACGGTGCTGCCGGTAAAGCCGGCCTCGGCGGGATCTTCGGCATCGATGGCCGGGTTGGGACCGGCTACCAGGAGGCGGCCCTCATCGGCCAGCGCCTGCAATCGGGCCAGATGAGCCGGACGGGCTTCTTTACGCAGCGGAAGGCTGTTGGCGTTGTCTTCAGCGAAAATGACATACCACATGGTGTATTCCTTGTTACATGATGGATAGTAAAGGGGGAGGCCACTTGCGCAGCCTCCCCTGTTGGTACCGATAATGACCGATTACTTTTCCAGCGCCTGCTGCCGGCGATAGAGATAAATGGCGGTGGCAAAGGTAAACAGCAGGGTCAGCCCCAGCAGGCCAAAGACCTTGAAGTTGACCCAGACTTCCTGAGGCAGATTGAAGGCCACATACACATTGAGGGCGCCACAGAAGCTGAAAAAGCCGACCCAGGCCAGATTGGCCCTGTCCCAGATGGTGTCGGGTACTGTCATTTCCTTGCCCAGCATCTGCTTGATAAGGTTTTTACGGAAGCCGTAACGGCTTACCAGCAGTCCGATGGCGAAGAGACCATTCACCGCGGTGACCTTCCACTTGATGAAGGCATCATCCTGAAAAAACATGGTGAGGCCACCAAAGAACAGCACCAGCACCAGGGTGAACAGGTGCATTTTTTCCAGTTTCTTGTGCTTCAGCCAGTGCAGCAGCATCTGAATGCAGGTCGCGGCCATCAGCGCGCCGGTAGCCGCGTAGATATCGACGGTCTTGTACACAGCGAAGAAGATGATCAGGGGGATAAACTCGGCAAACTGCTTCATAGAAAGATGAACCCGTACAACAAAGATAAAAGCAGTGTACCCATAGCATCCGCGGCTGGCAAAACATTGCTGTTATAGCCGCGCCTCACGGCGCAAAATTAGCTGCTTGCGTCTATCAAGTCCACTTTTTGTCAGCATCGCCAGTAATACTATGGCGCCGCCCAGCAGGCCCTGATTGGAAGGGCGCTCGCTTAAAAAAAGCCATACCAGCAGGGTGCCGAAGACCGTTTCCAGCAACAGCAGCAGACTGACCTCCGCCGAGGGCAGATATTGGGGCCCCTGCTGGATCAGGGTAAAGCCCACGGGCATTAATAGCAGGCACAACAAGAGTAGCCAGGCCATATCCATGGCATCGGGCAGCAGCACCTCACCGCTCCAGAACCATGCCAGGCCGGCCGTCATCAGGCCACTGAGAGCCAGCATGGGGCTCATGTCTATCTCGGGCCGGCTGCGTGCCAGAGTCAGATTACCGGCCAGCCCAACCGCAGCCAGCAATGCAAAGGCACTGCCGAGCACGGAGCCCTCGCCATTGTCATCGAGTACGATAAGACTGATGCCGAGCATACAGACGCCGATGGCGAGCCAGGTGCGCAACGGCAGGCGTTCAGCCAGAAAGAGGCGACTGAGCAGGGCGGCAATCAAGGGGGCGGAGGCGAGAATGACCAGCACGTTACCGGCCTTGGTAAAGTGATTGCCCAGAATAAATCCGATGGTACTGAGGCTGAACAGCAGGGCACAGCCGAGCCCGGCTCGACCGCAGACCAGGTAGGAACGCCACCACTGGTGCCGGTAGCGGGCCACCACGATAAGCCAGAATCCGAGGATATTGAGCAGGCCCCGCCATAGCACTATCTGCTCGGCGGGCAGGCTGATAACACGCAACAGCAGCGCGTCGGGAGAAATAATAAGTACCCCAAGGGCGGTAAGCAGGAGCCCTTTCTGATGATTATCCATGGTGCCTGAGCAGATGGTGAGCAAGCCTCGATGCTAACCAGTGTTGACGGGGATTGCCAGCCTCGGAGCGAACTTCTGACGTTCTGGTGGCCGTATCATGAAGTGTCGATATTCAGGGCGGCGGCTGGCTGCTGCCTCTTACCACCAGCTCGGGCGTCAGGGTCAGCATCCGGCGGGGGCTGTCCGGCGCCTTGATCCGCGCCAGCAGGGTGTCTACCGCCAGGGCGCCCAGCCCGGCCTTGGGCTGTTCTATGCTGGTCAGCGCCGGTACCAGGTAATGGGCCAGCTCAATATTGTCGTAACCCACCAGCGACATCTGCTGCGGCACCGAAATGCCCGCATCGGCCAGGGCCCGAAGCGCGCCCATGGCCATCATGTCGTTGCCCGCAAACACCGCGGTCGGCCGTTCGGGCAGGGCGAGCAGCGCCGTCATGGCGCTGTTGCCGCCGGCCAGTTCAAAGTCGCCCTCTACCACCCACTCTGGGCGAACCGTGAGGCCGGCACTGGCCATCGCCGTTCTGAAGCCGGCCAGCCGCTCGTCTGCCGCCCGCTTGCCCAGCGGACCCGTGATGCAACCGATATGACGATGACCGAGGCTTATCAGGTGTTCGGTGGCCAGGTGACCGCCTTGCTGGCCGCCGTCCTGGATCAGATCCGCTTCCATGTCCATGGGACCCCAGTCGGCCAGCACCAGAGGCACGGTGGGATAACGGTCGAAGAGCCCGTCGGCCAGACGTACCTGGGTGCACATCAAAATAATGCCGTCCACCCGCTTCTGCAGCAGCATCTCCATGCTGGCGTTCAGCCGTTCTTTATCGCCCCGGGTATTGCATAGCGCCAGGCTGTAGCCCAGTTCGAAGCAGCGTTGCTCCACGCCCTGTACCACTTCGGCGAAAAAAGGGTTGGCGCTGGCGGTAACCAGCATGCCCAGGGTCCGGGTCTCGTTGCTCTTGAGACTGCGCGCCAGTGCCGAGGGTGCGTAGTGGAGCTCGTCGATGGCCTGCTCGACCCGTTTGGTTATCTCGGGGCTGACGAAGCGGGTCTTGTTCAGCACATGGCTGACGGTGGAGGTCGACACCTGTGCCCGCCGGGCCACATCCTTGATGGTCGCCATCAACGGGACTCCAGCAGGGCCTTGATTTCGGCTAGGTAAGGTACCGAAGTCTGGGCCCCGGGCTTGGTCACGGACAGCGCCGCCGCCGCCTGGGCGAAGCGTACCGCCTGCTCCAGCGGTTGCCGTTGCTGTAACGCCGCCAGCAGGGCGCCGTTGAAGGTATCGCCCGCCGCCGTGGTATCGACCGCCTTGACCTTGAAGCCGGGGATCATTCGTCCCCTGCCTTGTTCGCTCAGCCAGACGCCCCGGGCCCCCAGGGTGATGATAACGGTTGCGATACCCTTGTCGTGCAGCACCCGGGCCGCCGCCGCCGCACCCGCATCGTCGTTGACCGCCACCCCGGTCAGCCGCTCGGCTTCGGTTTCATTGGGGGTGATCAAGTCCACCAGTGACAGCAGCGCATCGGGCAGCGCCTGAGCGGGGGCTGGATTGAGCACCACACGGGCACCCTGGGCTTTGGCCTGGCTGGCGGCGGCGATATTGGTGTCGAGCGGAATTTCCAGCTGTAGCAGCAGTTGCTCGCAGTTCAGACCTTCTGCATGCCGGTTCAGTTGTTCGGGCGTCAGGTGGCCGTTGGCACCGGCGGCGAGCGAAATGGTGTTCTCGCCTTCGGCATTCACCTGGATAAGCGCCACCCCGGTGTTGATGCCGGTAATGCGGTCGATGGCGCCGATATCGATACCGTCGGCGGCAAAGCCGTCGACCAGGCTCTGGGCCAGGGCATCGTCACCCACGCAGGCGATAAAACGGGTAACGGCCCCGGCACGGACGGCGGCCACCGCCTGATTGGCGCCCTTGCCGCCGGGCACGATGCGATAGTCGCTGCCGGTCAGGGTTTCACCGGGGCGGGGAAACTGCGGCAACCGGATCACATGATCGATATTGATGCTGCCAACTACGGTTAATGTCATGGTGTTTGCCTTATTCATTAAATCGGGGGCCAGCTGCGTTAGCAGTACAGAGCCCCCGTCTGTTATTTTTTACCCTGAGCCTTACTCGCTGATCACCTGCAGCGGGACCGGAATATGGCTGGCCACGGTTTCACCCTTCAGAATCCTGTCGGCAGTTTCCACGGCGATGGCGCCGATGGCATTCGGCTGCTGGGCGATGGTGGCAGCCAGACGACCGCCCTGTACCGCCTTGATACCGTCCTCGGTGCCGTCAAAGCCGACGATCAGCACGTCTTTCTTGTTGGCCGCCTGTAGTGCGCGCATGGCGCCCAGCGCCATTTCGTCGTTCTGGGCAAAGACCGCCTGCACCGTCGGGTTACCGGTCAGCAGGTTTTCCATCACGTTCAGGCCCTTGGTGCGGTCAAAGTCGGCAGGCTGGCTGGCCATCAGCTCGAAGCCGTGCTTGTCTACCGCCTGAGCGAAACCTTTACCGCGCTCGCGGGCGGCGCTGGTGCCGGCAATGCCTTCCAGCTGAATCACCTTGGCGTTGGCACCCACCTGTTCGGCGATGTAGTCACCGGCCATCAGGCCGCCGGCCACGTTGTCGGAGGCGATATGAGATACCACCTCACCCCGGTTGGCGGCCCTGTCCAGGGTCAGTACCGGCAAGCCGGCCCG
>JBFGZI010000036.1:0-12380 GCA_041586855.1 Oceanisphaera sp.
CAGCCCATGGTGATTGATGCGGATGGGCTCTGGTGGCTGGCTCGTCGTCGAGACACCTTGCCGGTGACCGGGCTCTGGGTACTGACGCCCCATTCGGGTGAGGCGGCGATGTTGCTGGGCTGCAAGACCGTCGATATCGAGGCGGACAGGCTGGCGGCGGTGCGGGCCATTCAGCAGCAATATGGCGGTGTGGTGGTATTGAAAGGCGCCGGCTCTTTGATCGCGAATGAGCGACATGTCAGATTATGTCATTATGGTAATCCCGGCATGGCGTCGGGCGGGATGGGCGATGTGTTATCTGGTATAATCGGCGCCTTTATGGCCCAGGGGCTGACTCCCTTTCATGCTGCCTCGGTGGCGGTGTGTCTTCATGGCCTGGCCGGTGACAGGGCCGCCACAGATGGCGGTATGCTCGGATTATTGGCATCGGATTTATTCTCTCCACTCAGAAGTCTTATTAATCAAGATGACAAACATGACAACAAACACTCTGACCCTGACGCTTGCCGATGAGCAAGAGACCCTGGCGTTGGGCAAAAAACTGGCGCAATCCTGTTGTGAAGCACTCATTATTTTTCTGCATGGTGAGCTGGGGGCAGGAAAAACCACCCTGAGCCGAGGGATTATTCAGTCCCTGGGGCATGACGGAAAGGTGAAAAGCCCGACTTATACCCTGGTCGAGCCCTACCAGGTGGGGGGATGGCAGGTCTATCACTTCGACTTGTATCGTCTGGCCGACCCGGAAGAACTGGAATACATGGGTATTCGTGATTATTTTACTCCCGACAGCCTCTGTCTGGTGGAATGGCCACAGCGTGGCCACGGCATGCTGCCGCCGCCGGATCTGGAGGTCACGCTAACATACGAAGGTGTGCAACGACTGGCATTAATGGAAGCCCGTACCCCGGCTGGCGTGGCGTTACTGGAGAAAATAAAAACGTGAAGTCGATACTGGCATTTTTCTGTTTGTGGTTCAGCGTATCGGCCTGGGCAAACCAGCTTGAAAGCATCCGCATCTGGCCGTCGCCGGATAACACCCGTATCGTGCTCGATATGGGGACGGCGCCAGCCTATGACTATTTTATGCTCAATGGTCCCCATCGGCTGGTGGTGGACCTGAGTCAGACCCAGAGCCGGGTCAAATTTGCCGCCATCAACAATAACAGTGAACTGATCACCCGGATTCGAAGCAGCAAACCCCCGGTGGCAAGCAGTTATCGCCTGGTCTTCGAGCTGAAGACCGGGGTCAAGCCGGTGGTCTTTCCGCTGGCTCCGGCCGGTGACTACGGCCATCGACTGGTGATCGATCTGCCTTATGCCGATCAGAGCCGGGCCCCGCAGCCGGTCGTGCGCAAGGCCGCACCGGTCGGGCTGAGGGAAATTGTCATCGCCATCGATCCGGGGCACGGCGGAGAGGATCCGGGAGCCATAGGACCGAAGAAAAACCGGGAAAAGCACATTACCCTCTCCATTTCCCGCCGTCTGGCCGACCTTATCAACAAGGAGCCGGGCATGCGGGCGGTGTTGACCCGTACCGGAGATTATTACGTTAACCTCAACCGGCGCTCCGATATTGCCCGCAAGGCCAGGGCCGACTTGCTGCTGTCCATTCATGCGGACAGCGTGGCCAACAGCGGCCCTCGTGGCGCCTCGGTCTGGGTGCTGTCGTCCAACAGGGCCAACCGGGAGATGGCCGGCTGGCTGGAAAAACAGGAACGTCAGTCGGAACTGCTTGGTGGCGTGGGCGAGGTGATCTCCCAGACCGACGGCAACCCTTATCTGACCCGTACCTTCCTCGACTTGTCGATGGACAAGTCCCGAGCCGACAGTTACGCCATCAGTGAACATATTCTGTCCGCCATGGGCAAGGTGGTGAGATTGCACAAGAGCAGGCCGGAACATGCCAGCCTGGCGGTGCTCAAGTCGCCGGATATCCCCTCGTTGCTGATTGAGGCGGGTTTCATTTCCAACCCGGAAGAAGAGCGTCTGCTGCTGACTGCAGCACACCAGCAGAAGGTGGCCCAGGCGGTATTCAACGGGGTGAAGTCCTATTATCGACAAAACCGTCCCAGCGCACCCATGGTGGCCAGCCAGCCACGTCAGCACAAAGTACGCACCGGTGAGAGCCTGTCATTGATTGCCCAGCGTTACGGCATCAGCGTCAGCCGGCTGAAAGGGCATAACAGCCTGAAATCCGATGTGGTGCGCATCGGTCAGGTGCTGGATATTCCCGGGAGCTGATATGCCAATCCAGATACTGCCGGCCAGGCTGGCCAACCAGATTGCCGCCGGAGAGGTGGTGGAAAGACCCGCCTCGGTGGTGAAGGAGCTGGTGGAAAACAGCCTGGATGCGGGGGCGACCCGTATCGAGGTGGATATCGAGAAGGGCGGCGCCAAGCTGATCCGCATCCGCGACAACGGCTACGGCATCGGCAAGGACGAACTGACACTGGCATTGTCGCGCCATGCCACTTCCAAGGTCAGTACCCTGGAAGATCTGGAACAGATCCTGAGCCTGGGCTTTCGCGGCGAGGCCCTGGCCTCGATAAGCTCGGTATCGCGGCTGACGCTGACTTCCAGGCCGGCCGGACAAAGCGAGGCCTGGCAGGCGATGGCGTCAGGTCGGGACATGGAGGTCAAGCTTCAGCCGGCGTCGCACCCCCAGGGCACCACCCTGGAAGCGAGCGATTTGTTTTTCAATACCCCGGCGCGGCGCAAATTCATGCGTACCGAAAAGACCGAATTCGGCCATATCGACGAGGTGATCCGCCGCATTGCCCTGAGTCGCTTCGATGTCGATCTGGTGTTGCGTCACAACGGCAAGCAGGTACGTCAGTACCGGGCGGGGCGGCTGCCATCCCAGCAGGATAAACGGCTGGCAGCGGTGTGTGGTCCGGCCTTCATGAACTCGGCACTGAAGCTCGACAGCGAGCACCATGGCCTGAGGTTATGGGGCTGGCTGGCGCCGCCGAGCGCGGCCCGGGCCCAGCCCGATGTACAATATACCTATGTGAATGGCCGCATGATGAGAGACAAGCTGCTCAATCATGCAGTGCGTCAGGCCTATGGCGATCGCCTGCCCGCCGAGGGTCATGCGGCCTTTGTGCTCTATCTGGAGCTGGATGCGCGGGAGGTCGACGTGAATGTGCATCCGGCCAAGCATGAGGTGCGTTTTCATCAGTCCCGGCTGGTGCATGATTTTATCTGTCAGGTGCTGCTGCAGGTGCTGGAGCAGCAACCGCTACCGCAACCAAGGGTCGATACCGACACCGGCGAGGTAGAGGAACCGTTTGAGACGACGGCATCGGTACCTGACCGCTCGGTCACTCTCCGCGAACCGGTCAGCTATCAGGCTCCCCGTCATGGCTATGGCGGCGGCATTGCTGCGCGTGAGTCTCGGCCGGGCGCGATCAGCCGCGGTGAATGGCAGGGAATCGATGGCTTGCTGACCACAGTGGCTGCCGAACAGAATACGGCTTCATCAGATGCACAGACACCCTGTTTATCGTCATCTGCGTATGATGCCGATGCCGGTGTACCGCAGGCTGATCTCGAACATGGTCAACCATTGTTGCTGATCAAGGGACGAGGCCTGGTGGTGCTGCATCGGCAAGGCCTCTGGCTCTGCGATCTCAATCGTGCTCGCGCCTACGCCGATGGCCAGGCCTTGTTCGAGGTCTGGCAGCAGGGGCTGACACCGCAGCCGTTGTTGCTGCCCATCCGCATTGCCCTCGACTCGGAGCAGCAAACGGCATTGGAACGGCATCAGACACAGCTGCAAAAGTTGGGGCTGGAGTTGAAAACCGGTGCCAACGGCACCATTATTCTGACCCGGGTACCGCAACCGCTGCGCCATGCGGATCTGGCTCGTCTGTTCCCCGAATTGCTGGCGCGGCTGAGTCGGGATCTCGATGCCGAGTCATGGGCCCTGTGTCAGTGGCTGGCCGAACAGGGGAATACAGACCGACAACCATGGTCCATGGCCGAGGCGATGGCCTTGTGGCAGCAACTGCAGCCGACTTTGCCGGATATGCCGGATAAAGTACCCTTTCTGCAGCCGGTGGCGATAGAGCAACAACTAGACAGGTGGATAGATGGGGACTGAACCCCTTGCAATATTTTTGATGGGTCCCACGGCATCGGGCAAAACCAGCCTGGCCATGGAGCTGTGCCGGGCGCTGCCCTGTGAGTTGATCAGCGTCGATTCGGCGCTGGTGTACAAGGGCATGGATATCGGTACCGCCAAGCCCACGGCCGACGAGCAGGCTGCGACCCCCCATCGGCTGATCGACTTGCTGGATCCCAAAGAGGCCTATTCTGCCGCCGATTTTCGGCGGGATGCCCTGGCGGCCATGGCCGAGATTTCGGCGGCCGGTCGCATTCCGCTACTGGTCGGCGGCACCATGCTTTATTTCAAGGCCTTGCTGGAGGGACTGTCGCCCTTGCCCAGTGCCGATGCCATGGTGAGAGCTCAAATTGAATCCGAGGCCCGGCAATATGGCTGGAACAGCCTGCACGATCAGCTGGCCGAACTCGATCCGGTGGCGGCGGCACGAATTCACCCCAACGATCCACAACGGCTGTCCCGGGCGCTGGAGGTTTTTCGTATTTCCGGTAAAACGCTCACAGAATTAACGCAGAGCAAGGGTGATCCCTTGCCTTACAAAGTGTTACAGTTTGCGATTGCACCCAGCGAACGGGTTGAGCTGCATCGGCGTATTGCCGAACGTTTTCGGCTGATGCTGTCTCAGGGCTTCGAACAGGAAGTTCGGGCGCTCTATGAGCGAGGTGATTTGCATCCTGATCTGCCGTCTATTCGTTGTGTCGGCTATCGACAGATGTGGGATTACCTGAACGGGGTTGTCGGCTATGATGAAATGGTGGAACGCGGTATCGCCGCCACCCGCCAGTTGGCCAAGCGGCAGCTGACCTGGCTCAGGGGATGGCCGGATCTGCAATGGCTGGATACCGATAATAAAGAGGTCTGTCATGACGTGATTGCACAGGTCAGGCAGGCCCATAACGAAAGACAACAATAACAATTTTCATAATGACAAAAGATAAGGACAACAAGATGGCTAAGGGACAATCTTTGCAGGACCCGTTTCTGAATGCGCTGCGACGAGAGCGGGTCCCTGTCTCTATTTATCTGGTGAATGGCATCAAGTTGCAGGGACAGGTAGAGTCATTCGACCAATTCGTTATTCTGCTGAAAAATACCGTCAGTCAGATGGTGTACAAGCATGCCATTTCGACCGTGGTACCCGCCCGGCCTGTGCATTTGGTGACGCCGCCAGCCGGTGGCGCCGAACCGGAACAGGACCAGGCTTGATCTTGATTCATTATTTCTTGCTGCCCTGTTGCAGCCTCTTGCCGCGCGCATGTTCCGAAAGACGGAGGACGCACCTTGTTTGAGCGTTATCAAGGTGGCGAGTCCGCCATTCTGGTTCATGTCTATTTTTCCGACGACAGTGAACGGGAAGATCTTGAAGAGCTGGAACTACTGACCGACTCTGCCGGGGTGACCACCTGCGCTGTACTGACGGGTAGCCGGGGTTCGCCCCAGCCCAAATTCTTTATCGGTACCGGCAAGGTGGACGAGCTGGCGGCACTGGTGCAGATGCATCAGGCCGATGTGGTGATCTTCAACCACAGCCTGAGCCCGGCCCAGGAGCGTAATCTGGAGCGGGAAGTGAAATGCCGGGTGCTGGACCGTACCGGTCTGATCCTGGATATTTTCGCCCAACGGGCCCGTACCCACGAAGGCAAGCTGCAGGTCGAGCTGGCTCAGTTGCGCCACCTGTCGACCCGTCTGGTCAGGGGTTGGACCCATCTGGAGCGACAGAAGGGTGGTATCGGTCTGCGTGGCCCGGGGGAAACCCAGCTGGAAACCGACCGCCGTTTGCTGCGTGAACGTATCAAGTCGATTCAGAAACGGTTGGGGAAAGTGTCCCGTCAGCGAGAGCAGGGCCGACGTGCGCGCAAGCGTAACGAGATCCCGACCCTGTCGCTGGTGGGTTATACCAACGCCGGCAAGTCGACGCTGTTCAATCGTATCACTCAGGCCGGGGTCTATGCGGCGGATCAGCTTTTTGCCACCCTGGACCCGACTCTGCGCAAGGTTGAATTGCCCGATGCCGGCCCGGTGATCCTGGCTGATACCGTCGGTTTTATCCGCCATTTGCCCCATGATCTTATCGCCGCCTTCAAGGCCACACTGCAGGAAACCCGCGATGCGGATCTCTTGCTGCACGTGGTGGACTGCGCCGATGAGCAGATGCGGGAGAATATCGACGAAGTCAATTCGGTGCTCGAACAGATTGATGCCGACGAAGTACCCGTGTTGATGGTGTTCAACAAGATAGACAAGCTGGAGCAGCCCAGCAGCCGTGTCGAGCTGGATGAAGAGGGGAAGCCCAGAGCCGTCTGGCTGTCGGCGCAGGAAGCACTGGGCATCGAGGGTCTGCTGGACGCCCTGAACCAATTGCTGGCCGGGGTGCTGGTGGAGCATCGGCTGACGCTGCCGGCATCGGCGTCCAGGCTGCGCAGTCGACTCTATGCCATGAACGGCGTGGTGAATGAATCGTTTGGGGAGCAGGGAGAGTTTGTGGTTGATATCCGGTTACAGCAGGCCGATTGGCAACGGCTGCTCAAACAGGAAGGTGAACAGCTAGCGCGCTTTATAAGCGATTGATTGCTTGGTAAAGTTACTTTTATAAACCAGAAAGACGGAGAGACAAATGGCTTGGAATGAGCCTGGAAATGGTGGCAAAGACCGTGATCCCTGGGGAAATAACGGCAAGCAACAAGGTGGTCCGCCAGATCTGGATCAGGTTATTCGTAACCTGAGTAGTAAATTAGGTGGTTTGCTGGGCCGTAGTGGTACCGGCTCCGGTGGTGGTGGTGGCGTTGGCACCTTCGGCATTGTGGTGGGGCTGGTGCTCGCCGTGGTGGTGTGGGTGGTCAGCGGTTTCTATACCATAGGTGAAGCCCAGCGTGGCGTGGTGCTGCGTTTCGGTAACTACTATCAGACCGTAGATCCGGGCCTGAGCTGGAAGGCAACCTTTATCGATCGGGTCTTTCCGGTGGATGTGGAAACCGTGCGTTCTCAGCCGGCATCCGGTTTTATGCTGACCCGGGATGAAAACCTGGTTCGCGTCGAAATGGATGTCCAGTACCGGGTGCTGGAGCCGCGTGACTATCTGTTTAATGTGACCAATGCGGACGACAGTCTACATCAGGCGCTCGACAGTGCCCTGCGTTTTGTGGTGGGTCACAGCACCATGGACGATGTACTGACCGTGGGTCGTGAGCGTGTGCGTCAGGAAACCCGCGAGCTGCTTGAGCAGATTATCGAACCTTATCAGCTGGGTCTGGCGGTGCTGGATCTGAACTTCCTGCCGGCGCGTCCGCCGGAAGAAGTGAAAGACGCCTTCGATGATGCGATTGCCGCACAGGAAGACGAACAGCGCTTTATCCGCGAAGCCGAAGCCTACGCCCGAGAAATCGAGCCCAAGGCCCGAGGCCAGGTGCAGCGTCTGTTGCAGGAAGCCGAAGCCTATAAAGAGCAGATTGCGCTGCGAGCAGAAGGTGAGGTGGCTCGTTTCCGTGAGTTACTGCCTCAGTATCAGGAGCAACCCAAGCTGACCCGCGATCGTATTTATCTGGAAACCATGGAAGAGATTTACAGCAAGGTCAACAAGGTGATCGTGGATACGCCGGAAGGCAACAACAGCCTGCTTTATCTGCCGCTGGACAAGCTGGCCGAGCAGAATGCCAACCGTGCCGCCCGGGTCGATCCCAATATTATCACTTCCGATTATCTGAACGGTAATGTGCCTGTCAGTCAGGACAGTGGACAACTCAGACCCGGTTCCGATAGAAGTTCCATTCGTCCGACAGGGAGAAACTAAGCGATGAAAAGAGTATTAATCGTTGTTCTTGCCCTGGTTACCATCGTGCTCTACTCCTCGGTATTTGTGGTGGTAGAAGGCGAGCGGGGCATAGTACTGCAGTTCGGCAAGGTGAAGCGGGAGCAGGGCTCGGATCTGCCCACCGTATATGGTCCCGGTCTGCACTTCAAGGTGCCGATGATCGATCAGGTACGCAAGCTGGATGCGCGTGTTCAGACCCTGGACGATCAGGTGGATCGCTTCGTGACCTCGGAGAAGAAAGACTTGATCATCGACTCCTACGTCAAGTGGCGCATCGACAACTTCGCCAACTACTATCTGGCGACCGGTGGCGGTAATCGCCTGCAGGCCGAAAGCCTGCTGCGTCGGCGGATCAACAACAGCCTGCGCTCCGAAATCGGTAGCAGAACCATTCGCGATATCGTGTCC
Organism: Oceanisphaera sp.; assembly: GCA_041586855.1. Lineage (GTDB taxonomy): Bacteria > Pseudomonadota > Gammaproteobacteria > Enterobacterales > Aeromonadaceae > Oceanimonas. Next base: position 8,343 of record JBFGZI010000036.1, read on the forward strand.
GGTGAACGGGGCGACGTGATGGAAAGCGCCTTGCGTGGCCTGCTGGAGTCGTCCTCTGAACTGGGGATCAAGGTGGTGGACGTGCGGATCAAGCAGATCAACCTGCCGACCGAAGTCTCCAACTCCATCTACCAGCGCATGAGAGCCGAGCGTACCGCCGTGGCCCGTGAACACAGATCCCAGGGTCGTGAGCAGGCCGAGATCATCAAGGCCGAAGCCGACCGTCGGGTGACGGTGATGATCGCCGAAGCCCAGCGTAACTCACGTACCCTGCGGGGGCAGGGTGATGCCTCTGCGGCAAATATCTACTCGGATGCCTACTCGGCGGATCCGGAATTCTTCAGCTTTATCCGCAGCCTCGAAGCGTATCGCAAGAGCTTCGAGCAGGGGGGCGATATGATGATCCTCAAGCCGGATGGCGATTTCTTCCGTTATCTCAAGGATCCTTCGGGACAACCTCAGTAAAATCAAAAGCCCGGGCAACCGGGCTTTTTTCTGCCTGACATATTCCCCTAAAGCCGGATTTATCATGTTCCGACCTTGGTCAAAATTTGATAGACTCCATTTTTAATAACTTAACAGTTAGTGAAAGGAAAAATGGGACAAAACGTTGTTGTACTTGGCACCCAATGGGGTGACGAAGGCAAGGGTAAGGTCGTAGACCTCCTTACTGACAAGGCCCGTTATGTTGTGCGCTATCAAGGTGGACACAATGCCGGTCATACTCTGGTCATCGACGGTAAGAAAACCGTTCTCCATCTTATTCCATCAGGTATTTTGCGCGATAACTGTACCTGCATCATTGCCAATGGTGTGGTGTTATCGCCGGAAGCCTTACTGAAAGAAATGGCCGGTCTGGAAGCCAGCGGTGTACCGGTGCGCGAGCGCCTGGTGCTGAGCGAAGCGTGCCCCTTGATCCTTCAGTATCATGTTGCGATGGACGTAGCCCGGGAAGAAGCCCGCGGCGCCAAAGCCATCGGCACTACCGGTCGCGGTATCGGCCCGGCCTATGAAGACAAGGTCGCCCGTCGTGGTCTGCGCGTCGGTGACTTGTCCAACATGGATACCTTTGCCGCCAAGCTGAAAGAAGTTGTTGAATACTACAATTTCCAGCTGACCGGTTTTTATGGTGTTGAAGCGGTCTCTTTTGATGACGTGCTGGAACAGGCCAAGGGTTATGCCGAGCTGCTGACCAGTATGGTGGTGGATGTGACCGACGTGCTGGACAAGGCACGTATCAAGGGTGACAAGATCATGTTTGAAGGTGCCCAGGGCACCCTGCTGGACATCGATCACGGCACCTATCCTTATGTGACCTCCTCCAACACCACCGCCGGTGGCGTGGCGACCGGCTCCGGTTTTGGTCCCTGCTACCTGGACTATGTGCTGGGTATCATCAAGGCCTATACCACTCGCGTGGGCTCGGGTCCTTTCCCAACCGAGCTTTACGACGGTCAAGAGAAGCTGGATGCAGACGGTAAACACCTGGGTACTGTGGGCCATGAGTTTGGTGCTACTACCGGTCGTTTACGTCGTACTGGTTGGTTAGACCTGGTTGCCATCAAGCGTGCGATTCAAGTGAACTCCATTTCCGGCTTCTGCCTGACCAAGTTGGACGTACTGGACGGTCTTGAAGAGATCAAGATTTGTGTCGGCTATAAAATGCCCGACGGTTCGGTCAAGGATGTGCCGCCAATGGCCGCCGAAGACTATGAAACCGTGACGCCGGTATACGAGTCCATGCCTGGCTGGAGCGATAACACCTTTGGTGTGGTGACGGTTGAAGGCCTGCCGCAGGCGGCCCGTGACTATATCAAGCGTATTGAAACTCTGACCGGTGTACCGATAGATATCATTTCTACCGGCCCGGATCGCGATGAGACCATGATTCTGCGTCATCCCTTCGACGCCTGATCTTTACGCTCAGTGCTTATTAAAAACGCCAGCTCAATGAGCTGGCGTTTTTAATTGGGCTCGATAAAGAGAGGGGAAAAAGGGTGAGGCGTGAGGAGAAAGATCTCTCAGCCCTGGTGTTTCACCCCTTACTCCTCACCCCTTACTTCTCACCGTTTAGCTACTGCGCTCTACCGCCATATGGGCCAGGGCGACCAGCGCGGACTTGTGCTCGGAGTCGGGGAGCACCTTCAGGCTGTCGATGGCTTTCCGGGCCTCATCCTGGGCCCGCTGCTGGCTGTATTCCAGTGCCCGGGTCTCGGCCAGAATGCTCATGATCTCGTCGAGATGATCCATGCCGGTCCGGTTGGCGATGGCGTCACGGATGCGCTCCCGCTGGGTGTCATTACCCACGGCCATGGCGCGCAGCAGCGGCAGCGTCGGTTTGCCTTCGGCCAGATCATCACCGACGTTCTTGCCCATGTCGTGGCTATCCGAGCTGTAGTCCATGATGTCATCCACTAGCTGGAAGGCGGTGCCCAGGTATTTGCCATAGTCGAGCATGGCCTGCTCGATTTCGGGCGGCTGATGGGTGAGCACGGCGGCCAGCCGGGTGGCTGCCTCGAACAGCTTGGCGGTTTTGCAGTAGATCACCTGCATATAGCTGTCTTCGGTGGTGTCCGGATCGTTGCAGTTCATCAACTGCAGCACTTCGCCTTCGGCGATGATATTGGTGGCGTCGCTCAGGATATTCATGATTTTCATGTTATCCAGCTCGGTCATCATCTGAAAGGCGCGGGTATAGAGAAAGTCACCGACCAGCACGCTGGCGGCATTGCCAAACAGCGCGTTGGCGGTGTCTCGGCCCCGACGCAGATCCGACTCGTCCACCACATCGTCATGCAGCAGGGTAGCGGTATGAATAAACTCGATGATGGCCGCGAGGGTGATATGAGCCTCGCCTTCGTAGCCGAGGGCGCGGGCCGCCAGCACGGTCAGCTGGGGGCGCATACGTTTGCCGCCGGCGCCGACGATATAGAAGCCAAGTTGGTTGATCAGGGCCACATCCGATTGCAGTCGTGACATGATCAGAGTGTTGACCGATTGCATATCCAGCTCGGTCAATTGTTTTATCTTATTGATATCTACCATAAAGTTATAAGCTGAACGATGCAGTCTAAAGTCATTGATGTTAGGATTTTACACTATTCTTCAAAGGGATAAAGCCGCCCGGCCAAGCTTTGGGTTTAATGCCGGCGCGACGGATTTTTTTATAGTTGCGGTCTTGTCTCGGCATATCAATCTGCGTACAATACGCGACCATTGTAGAACAGTTTTAGTGCACGGCCCGAAGAGGGTAAAAGTGCCAGAATCGGAGTTATAATCATGTACGCGGTAATCCAAAGCGGCGGAAAACAGCACCGAGTAGCCGAAGGGCAGGTGATACGTCTGGAAAAGCTGGACGTGGAAACTGGCGCTTCTGTCGAATTCGACAAAGTGCTGATGGTTGCTCAAGGTGAAGATGTTAAAGTTGGTGTTCCTTACATCGACGGTAGCAAGGTTGTTGCTGAAGTCGTAGCTCACGGTCGTGGCAAAAAAGTCAAGATCGTCAAGTTCCGTCGTCGTAAGCACTCTCGCAAACAGCAGGGTCATCGTCAGTGGTTCACTGAAGTCAAGATCACTGGTATCAGCGCCTAAGAGGGGAGTTAAGTTCCATGGCACATAAAAAAGCAGGCGGCTCAACTCGTAACGGTCGCGATTCAGAAAGCAAACGTCTTGGTGTTAAGCGTTTTGGCGGTGAAAATGTCCTGGCGGGCAACATCATCGTTCGTCAGCGTGGCACCAAGTTCCACGCCGGCGACAACGTAGGCCTGGGCAAAGATCATACTCTGTTCGCCAAAGCCGACGGCAAGGTGAAGTTTGAGATTAAAGGTCCGAAGAACCGCAAGTTCGTTAGCATTGTAGCTGAGTAAGCTGCAAGCAGGACTTAAAAAAGCCCCGCCAACCGGCGGGGCTTTTTGTTTTACAGGAAAGCACATTCGGCTTCGAACCGGATAAACTGGGCTCAGAAAGCGAATGGGAGAGCAATACAATGAAATTTGTTGATGAAGCGGAAATCCGGGTTGAAGCCGGTGATGGCGGTAA
>JBFGZI010000037.1:0-12363 GCA_041586855.1 Oceanisphaera sp.
ATACCGCCCATGATCACCAGCAGAAATTCCTGCCGCACCAGCACGGCGATGGCGCCCAGCGCCGCCCCCAGTGCCAGCGAGCCCACATCGCCCATGAACACCTGGGCCGGAAAGGTATTGAACCAGAGAAAGCCCAGCCCGGCGCCCACCATGGCGGTACAGACCACGGTCAGCTCGCCCGCATGGGCCACATAGGGAATATGCAGGTAGGCGGCAAAATTGACGTTGCCGGTGGCCCAGGCCACCAGCCCAAAGCCCGCCGCCACCATGACGGTAGGCATGATGGCCAGGCCGTCCAGGCCGTCGGTCAGGTTGACCGCGTTGCTGGAGCCGACGATCACGAAGTAGCTGAGCACAATAAAGAAAAGGCCAAGCTGGGGCATGACGTCCTTGAAGAAGGGCACCACCAGCTGGGTCTGGGCCGGATCCTTGGCTATCCAGTACACGAAGATGGCCGCCGCCAATGCCGCCGCCGACTGCCAGAAGTATTTCCAGCGTGCGACCAGGCCATCGGTATTCTTGCGCACCACCTTGCGGTAGTCATCGACGAAGCCGATGGCACCGAAAGCGCCCAGCACGAACAGCACTACCCACACATAGGGGTTGTCCAGCCGCGCCCACAGCAATACCGAGACGAAGATGGAGACCAGTATCATGAGGCCGCCCATGGTGGGGGTACCGGCCTTGCTGAAGTGGGACTCGGGCCCGTCGTTGCGCACCACCTGACCGATTTGCAGCGCCTGCAACCGGCGGATCAGCCGCGGGCCTATCCAGAGGCAGACCACCAGGCCGGTGAGAATGGAAATCACCGCTCTGAAGGTCAGATAGGAAAAGACGTTCAAAAAGCTGAAATGAGGGGTCAGCCACTCCGCCAGCCAGACTAGCATGCCTCGCCCTCCTGAATGGCCCTGACTATCTCTTCCATCCGTGCACTGCGCGCGCCCTTGATCAAAACCACTACCTTATTATGTTGTAACAGCGCCTCGAAAAGGACCGGCTGTAATTGTTGTTTCTGGTCGAAGTGCTGCCCCTGGGCCACACTCGCCGTATGTTTGCTGTCTCGACCCACGGTCAAGACCCGATCGATACCCAGCTTGCGGGCGTGCTCACCCACCCGGATATGCATCTCTTTGCTGTACTCACCCAGCTCCGCCATATCGCCGAATACGAAGATACGATAACCGGGAAGGCTGGCCAGGGTGTCCAGCCCCGCCAGCACAGAAGCGACGCTGGCATTATAGGTATCATCCAGCACCGTCAGTCCCGGTCGCGTCCAGACCTGCAGTCGACCTGCAGGCGACCCGAATTGACTCAGGCCGGCGGCTATCTCTGTCAGGCTCGCGCCCAGCGCCTCGGTGCCGGCGGCGGCGGCCAGGGCATTGGTCACATTGTGTTTACCGGGTATCGGTAGCTGCACCGCCACTTCGCCACTGGGTGTCAGCAGACGAAAATGAGCGCATCCCGACTTGTCGAGGCTGATTTGCCGGGCCTGATATTCCCGCTGCTCACCGAAATACACCAGCTCATGTTGCTGACGCCACAGGGTACAGAAGGGACTGTCGCCGTTGGCGATGGCCACGCCGCCGTCTGCCAGACCGTCGTAGATCTCGCCCTTGGCCCGGGCCACGCCCTCGAGTGAGCCAAAGCCCTCGAGGTGAGAGGCTTCCACATTGTTGATCAGCGCCACATGGGGTCTGGTCAGGGAGCTGGTCCAGGCAATCTCGCCGATGTGGTTGGCACCCAGCTCGACCACGGCGTACTCGGTATCGGCGGTCAGTTCACACAGAGTAAGAGGCACTCCGATTTCGTTGTTGAGGTTGCCCCTGGTGGCCAGCACCTTGCCTTTCTGGCGCAGAATGGACGCCGCCATCTCCTTGACCGTGGTCTTGCCACAGCTGCCGGTGATGGCCAGTACCCTGGCCGAACTCAGCTCCCGTACCAGACCACCGAGCACGCCCAGCGCCAGGCGGGAATCCGCCACCTTGATCTGGGGCAGCTCCAGCTCCAGCCAGCGCTCCACCAGCAGGGCGGTCGCGCCCTGTTGCTGCGCCGCAGCGGCAAAGTCATGGCCGTCGAAGCGTTCGCCACTCAGGGCCACGAAGAGGCCACCGTCGGGCAGCGCCTGACGGCTGTCGGTGGTCACCGCCACTATGGCGCCATCGGCACCACGCAGTTCACCGCCGGAGGCCTGAGCCAGCTGGTCGAGACTGAGCGGTATCATGTATTCAGCCCCAACAGGCTGGACACGGTTTCCCGGTCGCTGTAATGCATCTTGTCAGTACCCACTATCTGATAATCCTCATGGCCCTTGCCGGCCACCAAAATAATATCTTCCGCATCCGCCTGCTCGATGGCATGGCGAATGGCCTCCGCTCGCCGGTGGATCACCAGAACCGAGTCGGGATCCTTCAGGCCTTGGCGCATGTCGTCGACGATGGCCGCGGCCGGCTCGGTACGCGGGTTGTCGTCGGTCAGTATCACTACGTCGGCACCAGCCTGTGCCGACGCCGCCATCAGCGGGCGCTTGCCCTTGTCTCTGTCGCCGCCGCAACCGGTCAGGCACCATAATCGGCCCTTGCAGTGCTGACGCAGCGCCTGCAATGCCTGCTCGAGCGCATCGGGGGTATGGGCATAATCCACTACCACCAGCGGCTGGCCAGGGGCGGTAAAAGGCTCCATTCGCCCGGCCACGCCGGAGAGCTGCGGCGCCGTCGCCAGCAGCCGTTCAAAGGATTCACCCAACGCCAGCAGGGCGGCCATGGCCGCCAACAGGTTGGACACGTTGAAGCGGCCCATCAGGGGGGCGGATAATACACCATTCCCCCAGTCGGAGTTAATGGTCACTTTCACGCCTTCGCTATAAAAATGTACGGTTTCAGCCACCAGCTGGCGGCCACCGAAATCACTCAGTCGCCCATGAAGGCCATAGGCGATGGCGTCCGGATACTGGCCCAGCCAGCGCCGCCCGAGCGGGTCGTCCGCATTGATGACGCGCGCCTGGCGACCCAGCTCGAACAACTGCCGCTTGGCCTCGCCGTAGGCGGCCATGGTGCCGTGATAATCCAGATGATCACGACTGAGATTGGTGAACACCGCCACGTCAAAACTCAGCGCAGCCACCCTGTGCTGATGCAAGCCATGGGAAGAGACTTCCATCGCCAGCCGCCGGGCTCCCGCCCGCCGCTGCTCGGCCAACTGCTGTTGCACCTCCAGCGCCGACCCCGTGGTATTGACCGCCTCCTGCAGCTGGCCATAAAGCCCGTTACCCAGGGTGCCCATGATCCCGGCCTGAGTGCCCAGCAGGCAGCTCCAGTTGGCAACAAGCTGGGTGACGGTACTCTTGCCATTGGTGCCGGTCACGCCAATCAGTTGCAGCCCGGTCGAGGGCTCGCCGTAAAACACACCGGCCAGCAGCGACAGGCTTTCGGGCAGACGGTACACCCCCAGCCGGCGGTGATCCCTATGATCCAGGCCGGACAGTTCCGGGCTGTCCACCTCGAACAGCACCGCCGCCGCGCCCTTGTTCAAGGCGGATTCAATAAAGCGACGACCGTCGACGCTATGACCTTTAACGGCAACAAACAAAGCGCCGGGCGTAACGGCCCGGCTATCGAGGGTCATGGCATCGATGGCGATGGCCGGGGCCGACAGGCCCAGCGGTACCGCCAGATCTCTAAGTGTGAGGGACACGTTTCGCCTCCTGTCCTGCCAGCTGGAACTGTTCCTGAGTCGCCCCATCCGGGCGAATATTCAATAATTGCAGGGCACCGCTCATGACCTCGGCAAACACCGGTGCCGCCACATCGCCACCGTAGTATTTTTCACCCTGGGGTTCGTTCATCACCACCACCATGGCCAGCCGCGGGTTGCTGACCGGCGCCATGCCGGCAAAAACACCCACATAGTCGCTGCCATAGCCACCGGCGATGGCCTTGCGCGAGGTGCCGGTCTTGCCGGCTACCCGATAACCGGGAATCTCCGCCTTGCGCGCCGTGCCTCCGGGTCCGACCACGCTTTCGAGCATATGCAGCACCGCGTCCGCATGCTGTCTGGGCACCACCTGCTCGCCCACCGGAGGCTGGCTGCGCTTGATGATGGTCAGCGGATAACGCACACCACCATTGGCCAGCACCGCATAAGACTGGGCCAGCTGTAACGGCGTGACCGTGATGCCATAACCGAACGACAGGGTCGCTCTTTCAATATCGGACCAGCGCCGACGCTGGGGCACCAGGCCGGTGCTTTCGCCCACCAGCCCCATGCCCGAATCGATACCCAGCCCGAAGCGATAGAGGGTGTCGAGCAGCTGTTCCGGGGTTTCCTGCAGCGCCATGCGCGCCATGCCCATGTTGGACGAGCGTTGCAACACGGTCTGCACGCTGATGGGCCCCAGGTTACGGGTATCGGATACTCGTTTCCCCCCCAGACGCATCCAGCCGGGGCTGGTATCGACGATGGAGTCGGCTTTAACAATGCCGTTCTCCAGGGCGCTGACCACGATCAGCGGCTTGATGGTAGAGCCAGGCTCATAGGTATCGGTCACCGCTCGGTTGCGCGCCCGAAAGCTCTGGTACTGACTGCGGTTATTGGGATTGAAGGAGGGGCTGTTGACGATGGCCAGCACTTCGCCGGTTTTCACGTCCAGCATCACCAGCGAGGCGGAGGTGGCTCTATGGTATTCGGTGGCCCGCTTGAGCGAACGGTAGGCCAGCGCCTGGATGCGCTGATCGATGGTCAACTGAATATTGTTCGCTTCCCGCGCCTCGGAGACCACGCCCAAGTCCTCGATCACCCGACCGGTTCTGTCCTTGCGTACCCGGCGCTCGCCGGCCTGAGCAGTAAGCCACTCGTTGAAGCCCCGCTCTATGCCTTCGATACCGGCGCCGTCGATATTGGTCAACCCCACCAGATGCGCATTGATTTCGCCGGTGGGGTAGAAGCGACGCTCTTCCGGTCGCAGATGCACGCCGGGCAGCCGAAGCCGACGGATATACTCCGCCACCGCCGGGGTCACCTGACGCTGCAGATAGACGAAGCGACGTCTGGGGTTCTCGACCCGTTTCATTAAGGTTTCATGCGGAACACCCAGCACGTCGGCCAGCGCCTGCCAGGCCTGTCCTTTTTCCAGACTCAGCTCTGTATGCACCTGTTTGGGATCGGCCCATACCGCCTGCACCGGCACTGACACCGCCAGCTCCTCGCCGTTGCGATCCATGATCATGCCACGAGTGGTACTGCTGACCGTGGTTCGCAGCGATCGCATGTCGCCTTCCAGCCGCAACCGGTCCGGAGACACTACCTGAATCCAGGCAGCACGGGCAAAAAGAGCGACAAAGGCGAACAGGATCACCCCGCAGACGGTCAGAAAACGCCAACCGGTCAGCATGGGTTCTTTTTTATTCTGCTTACGCCGTCTCATCGTTGCGTCACCAGTTTTTCCTGCGCCGGGGCCGGCCGTTGCATACCAAGCTTGTCTCGAGCCAGCGCTTCTATACGGCTGTGCTCCATCAGGGTGCTTTGCTCCAGCAGCAGGTGCCGCCACTCGATATCCAGTCGGTCCTGCTCTGCCATCAGTTCGTTGTATTCACTGGTCAGTTGTCGGGTTCCCTGGGTAATGACGATGACCAGCAAGGCCGAACTCAGGGTCACCAGCGTCAGCAGCAATTGCCATTTGTGCCGCAGCAGATCCTGGCCAATCTCCCTGGCCAGGTTGATGCGTCCGGCTATCACGCCTGCGTATCCAGCCGCTCGGCGACGCGCAGCACCGAGCTGCGTGAGCGCGGGTTGGCGTCCACCTCGGCGGCCGACGGCTTTTGCGCCTTGCCGATACTCTTCAACAGGCGGCCACCGGACAGCTGGGCCTCGGTCAACGGCAGGCCGGGCGGAATCTCGGGGCCTTTTTCCTGCTTGCGAATGAAGTGTTTGACCAGTCTGTCTTCCAGCGAGTGGAAGCTGATCACCGATAAGCGTCCGCCCGTCGCCAGTACCTGCATGGCACCATTCAACGCCTGCTCGATTTCTTCCAGCTCGCTGTTGATATAGATACGAATCGCCTGAAAAGTGCGAGTCGCCGCATGCTTGTGTTTATCCCGGCTGGGACTGACCCTGGCGATCATCGCCGCCAGGGCGCGCGTGCGGGTATAAGGCTCGGTTTCCCTGTCGTGTACTATGGCGCGGGCAATTTTCTTGGCAAATTTCTCTTCCCCGAAGGTTTTCAGCACCCAGGCGATATCATCCACATCGGCACGGGCCAGCCACTCGGCGGCACTCTGGCCACTGGTGGGATCCATGCGCATGTCCAGGGGGCCGTCTTTCTGAAAGCTGAAGCCGCGCTCGGCCTGATCCAGCTGGGGCGAAGACACCCCCAGATCGAGCAGGACGCCATCGATGCGCCCTGTCAGCCCCTGCTCTTCCATCATCTCCGCCAGGCGGGAGAAGGGACCGTGCAGTATCTGAAAGCGGGGATCATCAATCTTGCCCGCTTCGGCGATGGCCTGAGGATCCCGGTCGATCGCCAGCAGACGCCCATTCGGTCCCAGTTGCGACAGGATATGACGTGAATGTCCGCCGCGGCCGAAGGTACCGTCGACATAAATGCCATCGGGCTTGATATTCAAGCCGTCCACGGCTTCGTGCAGCAGTACCGTGATATGTGTCTGTTGTTGACTCATGTTATAGCGCGAAGTCCCGCAGTCGTTCCGATGACTCCCAGCCTTCCCGGGGGAGCGCCAGTAAGTCATCGTTGATTTGTTGTTGCCAGCGGATGTCATCCCATATTTCGAACTTGTTGAGTTGCCCCACCAGCATGATTTTTTTTTCGAGTCCCGCATGTTGCCTGAGTGGGCCCGGTATCAAAAACCGGCCCTGAGCATCCAACTCACACTCGGCAGCATGTCCCAGTAATACTCGTTGCAGCCGTCGTTCCACCGGATTGGTGCTCGACAAGGCCCGCAATTTTTTTTCTATCAACTCCCATTCGGCGAGGGGATAAAGCAGCAGACAGGGATTGCTGATATCGATGGTACAGATCAGTAAACCGTCACACTCATCGCGTAAAGCACCCCGGAATCGTGTCGGTATTGCCAACCGGCCCTTGGTATCCAGGCTGATGGCGTGAGCACCACGCAGCATTCCGAGTCCTCAATATCTACTTTGTTCCACAAAAAACCACTTTTTCCCACCACGCTAGAGTGTAAGGAGCAGACTCAAGCTTTTCAAGCGAGCGAGGAATAGAAAGTTGATGATCAAGGCCTGATGGGTATTAGCGGCGGGTAGAAACTGCAGCCTGAACGGGTATGGTATTAAACGGAGGGAAAGGTAAACGCGGGCAGCTTGGTAGGGCTTGTAAACAGAAAACGCAGCCGAAGCTGCGTTTTACAAAATAGTGGGAGTTGGCCTGTAAGCCGGGTTCTGTATCGAGCAAGCTCGATTAGTAATCATTCCTCTAGGCCAGCAATCGCTCACTGGCTCCAGCAACCTACCCGCCTCCAGCGCGGGCCGCGCCTGTAGGAGGCCTATTTGGTCTTGCTCCGGGTGGAGTTTACCGTGCCACGAACTGTTGCCAGTCGCGCGGTGCGCTCTTACCGCACCCTTTCACCCTTACCTGATCCCTTGCGGGCCATCGGCGGTTTACTCTCTGCTGCACTGGTCGTGGGTTCGCACCCCCCAGGCGTTACCTGGCACCCTGCCCTGTGGAGCCCGGACTTTCCTCCCCTCCGCCCGTATGCCCGAAGACACAACGACGAAGCAGCGATTACCCGGCCAACTCCGCGGCGGAGTGTACACCAGTCAGCATGATGACACCAGCCCCGCCGATATTCGCATGGTGCACGAATGTAGTCGCGCGCTTTAGCCGCGAAATCCAGCAACGCTGGATCTGATGCGCAATTCCTATCTTAGCCTCTTAGATCCAATAGCCCTTAAAGCCCATTCTCGAGTCCGTATTTATAGAGGGCATTCTTTTTGCCGCCGTGGATCTCGGCGGTCAATGCCGCCGCCTTCTTCAACGGCAGCTCGCCACGCAGCAGGGTCAGGGTGCGCAGCGCCTCGGCCGACAGTTCATCATCGCTGTCCGGCCGGTAACCGGCGACCATCAGCACGATTTCACCCCGGCTGCGATTGCTGTCCTGCTGCAGCCAGAGCAGCATCTCGGCGGCGGGCAGGCTGTGAATGGTTTCAAAAGTCTTGGTCAGCTCCCGCGCCACCACCAACCGCCGATCGTCGCCCAGCACCGCAATCAGCGCCGCTACGCTGTCGAGCAGGCGACGGGGTGACTCGTAGAACACCAGGGTACGAGGTTCGTCCTTCAGGCTCTCTATCTTGTCCAGTCGGGCCTTTTCCTTTGCCGGCAAAAAACCTTCGAACGCAAAGCGATCCGTGGGCAGGCCGGCGGCCGACAGCGCCGTCACCGCCGCACAGGGGCCGGGCAAGGCAATGACCTGTACACCCGCATCACGACAGCAGTTGACCAGGTGATAACCCGGGTCACTAATCAGGGGGGTACCGGCATCCGATACCAGGGCCACCGACTGACCGCTCAGCAGACGCGTCACTAGCTGCTCGGACTTATATTGCTCATTGTGATCATGTAGCGCCCAGGTGGCCGTACTAATCTGGTAATGGGATAGCAGTTTCGCCGTATGGCGGGTATCTTCACAGGCAATCAAATCAACCTGTTGCAATGTGTCCAGTGCACGCTGGCTGATATCATTCAGGTTGCCGATAGGGGTAGGCACAATATAAAGTGCAGCCGCTTGGCTCATGGGGACTCCTGTGCAAGCAATTGTTTCACCGTCATGGTCCTATTACACTTAGGACCAGAATGACACAGCTTGGGATAAAGGGATTGGCGACACAAATTCAACGTAACAGTGTAACACGACTGCTGTGCACTCTGGTGCTTTCATCCTTCCTGCTGGCCTGTGGTATGGGACCCCAGCAAAAGGGTCCGTCAGAGCCGGTGCCGGACATGTTCGGTATGACCGACCGAAGCGCCGAGCAATATCTGGCCCAGGCCGAGCAAGCCCCCGAGCCGGATGCCTTTTCCTGGCGGGTGCTGGCCATTCGCGCCTGGCTGCAACAGGGCAATGTCGAGGCTGCCGCCCCCCAACTGACCCGCCTGCGGCAGCAAGCCACGCTGGCACAACTGCCGTTAATCGCCTTGCTGGACGCCGCCGCCGCCCTCGCGGACGGCAATGCCGGGCTGGCCGGCCAGCGACTGGCCGCCGTGGACAGCAAAGCCCTGCCACCCAAGGCGGCCAGCTATTATCTGTTGCTGCAGGCCAATCGGTTCGAGCAACAACAACAGCCAATTGACGCCGCCAGTATGCTGATCGAACGTCAGTCGCTGCTGGATGGCCAGGAGCAGGACGCCAGCCTGGAGCGTATCTATCAGCTATTGACCCAACCGTCGCCGCTGGCCTTGCGTCTGGCTCAGAACACCAGTAACAGCGATTCAGTCAACGGCTGGCTGCGACTGATGGCGATTCTGAACAACACGGATGCCGATCCGGGTCAGCGCCGCTGGCAGCTACAGTCCTGGCGCAATGCCTATCCGGATCATCCGGGGCACCGCTATCTGTCCGACAGCCCAGGTCCGGTGGTGAGTCTGGAGACCTATCAGCCGACCCATATTGCCGTTCTGTTGCCGATGTCCGGCAAGTTGGCAGAGCAGGCCGATGCCATTCGCAACGGTATACTGAGCGCCCATCAGGGCCAGGCGTCACGCCTCAGCTTCTTCGACACCAATGGCCGGGACATGGCCAGTCTCTATCAACAGCTCCAGCAGGCGGGCGCCGACTTCATTCTCGGTCCTTTACTCAAGGAAGATATTGATGCGCTCAACGGGCTGGATCCGGCCATTCCGGTGTTCGCGCTCAATCAACCCGCCTACCAGCCGGACTTGCCACACCACTATTATTTTTCCCTGTCACCGGAAGCGGAAGCGGCCGATGCCGCCCTGCATATGTGGGATCAGGGTCATCAGCAGCCACTGGTGTTTGCACCCGACAACGCGCTGGGCCGCCGGGTCGCTGCCGAATTCAATACACGCTGGCAGCAGCAGAGTGGCCGGCCGGCCAGGCAGGCCTACTTTACCAGTCAGCAGTCCATCGAGTCCGATGTTCGCCGCGCACTCAGCAATACCGGCGCAGCGAGCCGTGTTGGTGTGATAAAAGGAAGCACCGAGCAGCTCCCGGCAACGGGTGGCATTGATTCGGTATTCATGGTGACCAACAGCACCGAAACCCGCTTTATTCTGCCCTATTTCGATTTCGTGCGAGACAGCCGCGCCGCCCGCCTGCCGACTTATGCCACCTCGCGCAGCTATGTGCCTGGCGGTGAACCGCCGATGAATGAGCTGAACGGCCTGCAGCTGGCCGACATGCCCTGGCTGTTCGGCGGGGCGCCGCAGCTGATGGAAGAAATCGAGACACTGTGGCCCAGCGCCGGCTCCAGCTGGTTACGGCTGTTCGCTTTTGGTTATGATGCCCTGACCCTGATCCCGCAACTGGCCCAACTGCGAGAAGGGGGCCCGGCAGTACCGGCGCTAAGCGGTGAGCTTAGCCTGAACGAGCACGGCGTAGTAGAACGTCGGCTGCAATGGATGGAGTATCGTGATGGCGAATGGCTACCCGCTGAATACTAGCCGGGCCCGGGGCGATCAATTCGAGCGCCGGGCCGAACAGTTTTTACTCGAGCAGGGACTGACGCTGCTGGTGCGTAACTATCAGTGCAAGCTCGGCGAAATTGACTTGATCATGAGCACAGGCAGCACCCTGATCTTCGTCGAGGTCCGTTATCGCAAGAACAGCTGCTTCGGCGGCGCCGCCGCCTCGGTGACCCCGGCCAAACAACAGCGATTACGACGAACTGCCCACTGTTACATGCAATCAAAAGGACTGAATGAATCACGGCAGTCCTGCCGATTCGATCTGGTTGCCTGTGAAGGAAACCAGGTTCACTGGATACCCAACGCCTTTTAAGGAACCCCATGCAGGAAGAAATCAAAGCCAGTTTTACCGAAAGCATCCAGACCAAGATTGCCGCCGCCGAAGCGCTGCCGGACGATATTCTGGCCGCCGCCCAGATGATGGTGATGTGCCTGCTCAACGGTAACAAGTTGCTGGTCTGTGGCAACGGCGGCTCCAATGCCCTGGCGCAGCTGTTTGTCAGCGAGCTTATCAACCGCTACGAAACCGAGCGCCCGGCCCTGCCCGCCCTCTGCCTGACTCTCGATACCAGCAGCATCAGTGCCATTGCGGTCGATCAGCACTTCGACGAAGCCTACGCCCGCCAGATCCGAGCCCTGGGCCAGACCGGCGATGTGCTGGTGGTGATCTCCACCAGCGGTAACAGCCGAAATCTGATCAAGGCGGCAGAAGCCGCTCTCAGCCGGGACATGACCATAGTGGCATTGAGTGGCGGTGACGGCGGCGAGCTCGCCGGCCTGCTCGGCCCCAACGACGTGGAGATCCGGGTGCCGGCGCTGCGGGCACCCCGTATTCATGAGGTCAACTTGCTGACCCTGCATTGCCTGTGCGATCTGATCGACCGCACTCTGTTCCCCCAACAGGAAGATGAATGATGCAACAAGGATATATGCTGATACTGACTTCGGCACTGCTGCTGCAAGGCTGCGCTGGCGCTATGCTGGTCGGCGCCGGTACCGGCGTCAATTCCGCCACCGACCGTCGGACCCTGGGTACCCAGATCGGCGATCAAACCATCGATATGCGCGCCCTGCATCGCCTCGGCGCCACCAAGCCCCTGTGGGATGACAGCCGGCTGGCGGTGATCACCACCAAGGGCAAGACCCTGTTGATCGGGCAGACCCCGACCGACACCTATCGTCAGCAGGCGGAAGACATAGTCCGGGGCGTGCCCGGAGTTTCGGAGGTGTTCAACGAAATTCGTATCGGCCAGCCGGTCGAGCTGGCAGGCCGCAGTCAGGACACCTGGCTGACCTCCAAGGTCAAGAGCACACTTCTGGCGGAAAAAAACATCGATGGCACCAAGATCAAGGTGGTGACCGAAAATGGCGAAGTCTTCCTGATCGGTCTTGTCACCCAGAAGGAAGCCGATATTTCGGTGCAGCTGACCCGTAATATCAGCGGCGTGAAACGCGTGATCACCGTGTTCGAATTTGTACAGGCGGCGCCGTAATACCAATTTGAATAAAGATCTGATCTTTCTCAAGTCCAAACTCAGAGGCAACACAGCCGGCTCCCACGACACGCCATGAACCCATCCATGGGGGCTCGGGAAATGCCATCTGACCGCCAGGGACGGCGGGAATGCCGGAACGGCAGGAGCATTTTTCGGCCTTGGCATTTCACGGTCGTGGGAGCCGATCTCTGTTGCCTC
>JBFGZI010000038.1:0-12214 GCA_041586855.1 Oceanisphaera sp.
CACCCTGGAGGATTCGAACCTCCGACCGCTCGGTTCGTAGCCGAGTACTCTATCCAGCTGAGCTAAGGGTGCATGTCTGAAACTGCTTTGCTCTGTTATCATAGACGCTTGCTATTGGCGTCGCATTACAAAATGGCGCATCCTGGAGGATTCGAACCTCCGACCGCTCGGTTCGTAGCCGAGTACTCTATCCAGCTGAGCTAAGGATGCTTAATATGGCGGTGAAGGAGGGATTCGAACCCTCGATGCGGGTATAAGCCGCATACTCCCTTAGCAGGGGAGCGCCTTCAGCCTCTCGGCCACCTCACCGTGTTTGCGGGGCGTATATTAACGTCAGGCCAAAATAAGTCAAACACTTTTCTCGCCTGACCCTTTCGCTCGAACAATCTTTAAACACAATGAGTTGAAAGCAGCCAAAGAGAACAAAATTCACCCCGAAATGGCTTAGTACTGGCTGTCTTCTGCGGTGCCTTTCTCGGCCTGTATCCGCATGTAAATCTCTTCACGGTGCACAGAGACTTCTTTCGGCGCATTGACGCCGATACGAACCTGGTTACCCTTAACACCTAGTACGGTTACGGTGACTTCATCACCAATCATCAGGGTTTCCCCTACTCGTCGAGTCAAAATCAGCATCTGGCTGCTCCTGTGTGCGCTATGTAATAGTCGAAAATGTTACTTATTATCTGCTAAAGGTATTCAAAAACCTAGCTTTTCCCCTACTAACAGATGGGGTGCCGTCATTTCCAAATCAAGAGGCCTGTCGATGACAGGCCTCTTTTATTGCCACTTACCTTGCCTCAGCGGCGTATTTTACCCTTTTGACATTATAGCCGCTCTGTCAACCAGGGGGTGACGGAAGCCAGGGCCTCCGGCAGCCGGGCCGGCTCGGTACCGCCGGCCTGCGCCATATCCGGTCGACCGCCGCCCTTGCCGCCCACCTGCTGGGCCACCAGGTTCACCAGTTCGCCGGCCTTGACCTTGCCGGTCAGATCCTTGGTCACGCCGGCAATCAGGCTGACTTTACCCTCGGTCACGGTAGCCAGTACCACGATACCGGATTGCAGCTTGACCTTGAGATCGTCCAGAGAGCCGCGTAGCGACTTGCTGTCGACGCCTTCCAGGTTGGCCACCAGTACCTTGGTACCCTTCACCTCGATAACCTGCTCCAGCAGCGCCGTGCCTGCATGCGCAGTCAGCTTGGCCTTGAGCTGTTCGATTTCCTTTTCGAGCTGACGGCTGCGATCCAGCACCTGCCGGACCTTGTCAGAGACCGAGAACAGGTCCCCCTTCACCAGGCTGGCAGTCTGGGCCAGTTCCTGATTCAGCTGATACAAATAGGCCTGAGCCGCATCACCGGTGACGGCTTCGATGCGACGAACGCCGGCAGCGATACCGCTTTCGGACAGGATTTTGAACAGGCCGATATCACCGGTACGCTGTACGTGAGTACCACCACACAATTCAGTGGAGGCATCTCCCATGGATACCACTCGTACTTCGTCGTCGTATTTCTCACCGAACAGCGCCATGGCGCCGGCGTCCTTGGCAGAGTCCAAATCCATCAGCCGGGTAGAGACCTCATGGTTGGCACGGATCTCCTTGTTGACCATGTCTTCGATTTCACGAATTTCCTGCGCCGTCATGGCTTCCAGATGCGAGAAATCGAAGCGCATCCGATCCGGCCCTACCAGAGAGCCCTTCTGGATGACGTGGTCACCCAGCAGCTTGCGCAGACATTCGTGCATCAGGTGAGTAACAGAGTGGTTGAGCGCCGTGGCCTGGCGTCGATAGCTGTCTACCGCCGCGGTGACCGTCTCTCCCACTTCCAGGGTACCCAGATCCAGCTGGCCCAGGTGCAGAATACCCTTACCGGCTTTCTGGGTGTCCCGGACCACGAAGAGGCCATCGTCGAGCTTGATCACGCCGGTATCACCGACCTGACCACCGGACTCCGCGTAGAAGGGGGTCTTGTCCAGCACCACGGCGCCCTCTTCACCCGCGATCAGGGCGGATACCGGCTCGCCGTCCTTGAACAGCGCCGTCACTTTGGCCGACTCGGCCAGATGCTGATAACCGGTAAAGTCGGTCTCGCCATCCACCTTGATCACCTTGGAATAGTCCACACCGAAGTTGGAGGCTTCCTTGGCCCGCTCCCGCTGCTGCTGCATCAGGGTTTCGAAACCGGCTTCGTCGATGCTCAGCTCGCGGTCGCGCAGCACGTCGGCGGTCAGATCCGCCGGAAAACCATAGGTATCGTACAGCTTGAACACCACCTCGCCCGGCAGCACCCTGGCGTCGCCCAGTTCAGCGATGGCATCTTCCAGCAGCTGCAGACCGCGGCCCAGAGTACGGGCAAACTGCTCTTCTTCCAGCCGCAGCACCTTCTCGATAATGGCGCGCTGGGTGTTCAACTCCGGATAGGCATCGGCCATCTGCTCGCACAGGGCCCCCACCAGGGTGTAGAAGAAGGACTGCTCGGCACCCAGCTTGCGACCGTGACGTACGGCGCGGCGAATGATACGACGCAGTACATAGCCCCGGCCTTCGTTGGATGGCATGACACCATCGGCGATCAGGAAGGAGCAGGAACGGATATGGTCGGCGATGACCCGCAGTGACTTGTTGTCCAGATCTTGTGTGCCCACGGCCTTGGCCGCCGCCTTGATCAGTGCCTGGAACAGGTCGATTTCGTAGTTGGAATGCACGCCCTGCAAAATAGTGGCGATACGCTCCAGCCCCATGCCGGTATCAACCGAGGGCTTGGGCAGCGGCTCCATGGTGCCATCCGCATGGCGGTTGAACTGCATGAACACCAGGTTCCAGATTTCGATATAACGATCACCGTCTTCTTCCGGGCTGCCGGGAGGGCCACCCCAGATGTGTTCACCGTGATCGTAGAAAATTTCGGTACAGGGGCCGCAGGGGCCGGTATCACCCATGGTCCAGAAGTTGTCGGACGCATACTGGGCACCCTTGTTGTCACCGATGCGCACTATGCGCTCGGCCGGTACCCCGACTTGCTTGGACCAGATGTCGAAGGCTTCGTCATCGGTGGCGTAAACGGTCACCCACAGCTTGTCTTTCGGCAGTTTGACCACCTCAGTCAGAAATTCCCAGGCGAAGCGAATGGCGTCCTGCTTGAAGTAGTCACCAAAACTGAAGTTACCCAGCATTTCGAAAAAAGTATGGTGACGCGCGGTATAACCCACATTCTCCAGATCGTTGTGCTTGCCGCCGGCGCGCACGCAGCGCTGCGAGCTGGTCGCTCTGTTGTAGGCCCGTTGCTCCAGCCCCAGGAACAGATCCTTGAACTGGTTCATGCCGGCATTGGTAAACAGCAGGGTCGGGTCGTTGTGGGGAATCAGCGAGCTGGATGCCACCACCTGGTGGCCCTGCTGGCGGAAATACTCGAGAAACGCGGTGCGTAACTCAGATGTGGTCATCTGCATGGATAATCCTGTTCTATTGCTGGGTTCATAGGCGTTAACCCGGATAATTTAAAAGGTATCCGGGCTAATGTAAAACGCGCCTTGCAACGGTGGGGCAGAAAGGGCTACTCCGGCGGGGTCTCCAGGGCGTAGCGTACATGATCCGAAGTGAAGCCCCGGCTCTGCAGATAACGCACGCGCCTGGCTTTTTCCTTGATATCCAGCCGCTCGGCAAAGGCAAAGCGAGACCGGTAACAGGCCAGCGCCAGCTCGAACCAGTCGGGGGCTTCTTCTTCCAGCGCCTGCTCTATATCGGCCTGAGTCACGCCCTTGCGCTGCAGCTCGACACGAATACGCAGGGGGCCGTGTTTCTTGAAGATATGCTGGCGCACCTGCACGGTGGCATAGCGGCTGTCGGCCAGCCATTGCTGCTGCTCCAGTTTATCCAGCGCCTGCTCGATAAGCTCGGCATCAAACTGCCGTTGGCGCAGTTTCTGGGCCAGCTCGCGGCGGCTGTGATCCCGGCGGGACAGCAGCCGGAGGGCACAATCCCACAGCTGCTGAGGGGTAAGTGGTGGTTCCATCATCTTCTGCTACAACAAATGCCGATAAAAACAAAGGCCGGGAAATCCCGGCCTCTTCGTTAAAACTCTTCGTTGTTGTCCGGGCCGCCCAGCTCGGCCAGGGCCTCACCTTTGGTTGCATCTTCATCTTTAGCCGAACCCGGCGCCAGCAACAGCATTTCGCGCAGCAGACGCTCGATTTCATCGGAGATGTCTTTATGCTCCAACAGATATTTCATCGAGTTCGCCTTGCCCTGACCTATCTTGTTGCCTTTGTAGCTGTACCAGGCACCGGCTTTTTCAATCAGCTTGTGCTTGACGCCCAGCTCGATCAGTTCGCCTTCCTTGGAGATACCGGCGCCGTACACTATCTGGAACTCGGCCTGCTTGAACGGCGGCGCCACCTTGTTCTTGACCACCTTGACCCGGGTTTCGTTGCCGATGACTTCGTCACCTTCCTTGACGGCGCCGATACGACGGATGTCCAGACGCACAGAGGCGTAGAACTTGAGCGCGTTACCACCTGTAGTGGTTTCCGGGCTGCCGAACATGACGCCAATCTTCATCCGGATCTGGTTGATGAAGATCACCAGGCAGTTGGCGCTCTTGATGTTACCGGTCAGCTTGCGCAGCGCCTGCGACATGAGGCGCGCCTGAAGACCCACATGGGAGTCGCCCATTTCGCCTTCAATTTCGGCGCGGGGCGTCAGGGCCGCTACCGAGTCGACGATGATAACGTCGACAGCACCGGAGCGCACCAGCATGTCGCAGATTTCCAGCGCCTGCTCACCGGTATCCGGCTGGGAGACCAGCAAATCATCGACGTTAACCCCCAGCTTGCCCGCATACTGCGGATCCAGCGCGTGCTCCGCATCCACGAAAGCACAGACCTTGCCGGCTCGCTGTGCCTCGGCAATGACCTGCAGGGTCAGGGTGGTTTTACCGGAAGACTCGGGGCCATAGATCTCGACAATACGACCGGTGGGCAGACCGCCAATACCGAGCGCGATATCCAACGACAGGGAGCCGGTAGAAATAGACTCGATATTCAACGCCTTGTTGTCGCCCAGCCGCATGATAGAACCTTTGCCAAATTGTTTTTCAATCTGGCCCAGGGCCGCGGCCAAGGCTTTTTCTTTGTTCTGATCCATGAGGAGCTCCGCTGATTAATGCGTCGAAAAAATATAATGTGAGTATACTGGTTATTCGTACAGTATCAAGTTCAAGAAGAGGCCAGCAGGGCCAGACACTCCTGCAGCGCCGCCGCTATGGTTTGTCGACGTACAGCCAGGCGGTCGCCCTCCAACTGCAGCAGGCGGCAATGGGTTTTATCCTCTGCCGCCAGATAGCAGGACAGCCAGACGGTGCCGACCGGTTTTTCCGGGCTGCCACCGCCGGGGCCGGCGACGCCAGTCACCGCCACAGCCAGATCATTGCCAGAGGCGTTACAAGCCCCCCTGGCCATGGCAATGGCTACCGCCTCGCTGACCGCGCCATCACGTTCGATAAGCGCGGGATCCACGCCCAGCATCTCGCTCTTGGCCGCATTGGAATAGGTGACAAAGCCCCGTTCGAACCAGGCCGAGCTGCCGGCAATATCCGTGATGGTACAGGCAATGCCGCCCCCGGTACAGGATTCGGCCGTGGTCACCGTCAGCCCCCGACTCAGCAATACTTCACCCAGTTGTTGTGCCAGTGTAGCCAGATTCAAAGCGCCCTCCCCGATCATCCGTTGCTGCAAACATGTAGCTGCAAACATACGGTTATTATGCCGATCCGGATCGGCATCGCCAACGGCTATCGGCGCCCTGTCAGTGAACCTTTATCCGTTCAGGCCGCCGGTTACCCCCTGCCACAACACCACCAGCGCCGACAGGGCGGAAATCAGCAGTATTGCCGGCCGGGCGCTGTCTTTCTGAAAGACCTTTTCAAGCCGCCGCGACAGCCAGAAGCCCAGCACCACGCCAGGCATCATCTTCAGGATCAGCAAGGGGCCAAGCAGTTCAAGACCGCCATTGAGCAACAACATCAATACCGACAGCGGCGTCCCTATCAGGAAAAAAGCGGCAATCTCGTTGCGGGTCGTCAACCGTGACTCGTGCTGATAGAGCAAAGCCATGGGCGGCCCACCGACCGAGGTCGCGGTGCCCAGCACACCGGAAAAAAATCCCGCTACCGTCAGGCTGAACGGGGTCAGCGCCAGCCCATAGCGGCGCAGGCTCAGCCACACCGCCAGCAGCAGGGCTGTGCCGAAAAACAGGCTCAGTTGCCAGGGCGCTATGCTCACCAGCAAGAGGGCGCCGACCCAGGAGCCGGGCAGTCGCGCCGCTATGGCAGGCAGTACACGCCGCCAGTTGAGCGAGTGCCGCTGTTTGAGTACCACCACGATAGACAGCATCCAGCCCAGCACCAATACGGGGCCGGGCACATAGGCGGGATCGATCAGGTACAACAGAGGCGCGGCCAGCAGGCCAAAGCCGATACCTACCCAGGCCTGCACCACAATACCGCCGGTCACGATCAGCAGCGCCAGCAGATCATCGGGAGAATACAGCATGCCGTTATCCTGCGTAAAAAGCGGCTATTCTAGCACGCAATAACGGCACCAAGCCGAAGACATGACTCACCGCCAGAAAGACGGTCAAAGACGGTCAAAGACGGTCAAAGGCGGCGCCGAAATTTGCATATTGCACGAATGTAGTCGCGCGCTTTAGCCGCGAAATCCTGCGCAGCAGGATCTGACGCACAGAGCAACATGAAGCATCAACGCAAAGATATCGCTCTGCGATATTGCACAGCTGAAGCAGTGCTACAAAAGCGGTTATTCTGCAATAACCGTGATCGCAGGCAAAATCGAGATCCTGGCCTTCGTCAGGATGACGGCACTTCAAACAAAAAGGCACCAATCTATAAAGAAAGGTGCCTGTTTTTAAGCTTGGTGCTGAATGCTTGGTATTGTTACCTGCTACCAGCCCCCTGGCGGGAACGATCACTGTTTTCCACCAGAATACCGGCACCGAGGCGGTTGATCTCGGCCCACAGCGCCTCGTCGATCTCGATACCGTTGTCGATGATGTATTCCTTGTTCTCGGCCAGGTCCTCGGGGCTCATATAGCGGGCGTTGCGGTTGCCCTTGGAGCGCTGCAGCGAACCGGCCAGATCCACCCGGGAGCTGCAGACGATGGTCAGTGCCTGCTGTTCATCCGGACTGGTCACCAGGTTGGTGGCCGCCTCGCTGAAGCTGGGATAACGCTCCCCCGCCTTGATGGCCGCCGCATACTCCTTCACCGTCTTGCTGCCGTTCTGCCAGTAGGCGGTCACGCTGATGCCGCGCCGACCACAGTCGGTCATGGCCTTGAGCGCAAACATGCGGTTGTGGCAGTTATGCACGGTAATGGTGGCGATGCCGCTTTCCAGCGCCTTGGCGTGGGCCAGATCCACCGAGGCGGCGATGCAGTTCAGGGCGCTGCGACCATTGCTGTCGATAATGGCCGAGGTACTGTCTTCATAGACGACGGTGCTCAGTGGTTTGTCGGCATCCAGGCCGATATAGGGCAACGCCCGCTTCAGCTCTTCCAGCCCGTTGAGGCCGTGCTTTTCCAGCCATAACACCATGTTGGCGGCATCTTCGTAGTTGCCCACAAAGTAACCTGAGGCTTCAAAACAGCGACGCAGCGCCGCCTTCAGTTCATTCATCGAGACCTGCATCAGACTTCTCCTTGCGATACGGGTGCCAGGGGCATAAACCAGTCGTCGTTATACGTCTTGCCGATGTCTTCCAGCAAGGGCGCACCCTGATACATGGTATTGCGTACCCACAGCTTGGATCGGGGATCGAACTTGCTGACCCCGAAGAAGGACAGCTTGCAGCGCAGCAGGTGCATGGGCAGTATGTCCCGCGCCAGCAGGTTGGCCTGAATATCACCGTACACGCACCTGTCCATGCTCTGGATGCGGCGCACTATGCCGCGCAGCTTGGGTCGCGCCACCATGAAGCGGGCCGTGGTGTGTTCCGGATGTTCCTTGATGTACTGGCACAGCTGCTCGTAACACTTGTACACGGCGTAACCCACACCCAGGGCCATCTGTTTTTCCCGACCACTGTCGAGGGCACACTCGCCAAGGCGGGGCTCCATTTTTTCTTCCGAGCGATACCAGAAAATATCCCGCGCCCCCGCCTTGCTGAAATCGATTTTCAGCGTCCAGTCGTAGCGGCGCTCTATCACTTCCTTCAGCTGCTGTAGCGGCATCAGCGGATCCAGGTCGAGAAACTCTTCCACGCAATAGTAGTCATCGAGCCCGTCCACCAGTTGCGGATACAGTTCCAGCAGCACAGAAATCAGCAGCTCCTGCCCCTGGAGCGAGCAATGTTGCTCGCTCCAGGCCAGCAGGGTATTCCAGTCGGTCAGGGAGCGAACGGCCTCTTGCTGCAGGGCCGCCAGATCCTCGATGACCCGCTTGTTGTTCTCGGTCTGCCAGGCGTCTTCGGTCAGGGTCTCGGCCATGTGCCGACCACAGCGGGCCAGCAGGGTGTCGAACTGACGGCGCACCGGCTCGTCGATATGGCCGAGGGTGCGCACCAGCGCCAGCGCCAGCTCGCGCAGCTCCACCCAACGGTTGATCAGCATGGGGTGATTGATCAGATAAGGCGCCATGCCGAGACCGGTGGAGTTGCCGATGCCGAAGTAACGTTTTATGTCCGGCTGCATGGGATTGTATTGCTGTGGATTGCGGCTTTGGGCGATATGCTCCACCTGCAGCAGACTGAAGTTTCTCAGCATGAAACAGGCAAACATCTCGGCGGCAAAGGGACGGGAAAAGTCCGGATAACGGCTGCTGACCTTGTCCCAGTCGGCCATGCCCAGCTTACCACTGCCGTAGACGGCAGTGGTGCGATAGAGATAACCAACTTTGGCTATCTGGGCCACATCGGGTTGCTCACCCTGGGCCAGCTGCTCGACCACATAATCGAAGTTGCGGGCGCTGCGATTGGCGCGAGACAGCACGAACACCCGCGCGTCCACCCGACCCGCCTCCTGCAGAGGCACATTCTGGCGCAAAAATGCCAGATAATCGTCTTCGACCCGGCCTTCCACCAACGCCATGGTCAGATCCCACTTGCTGGCAATAACCCTGTCGTTACGCTCTTCCGGGCTCAGGTAATCGGAAAAAATGACGAAGCTGAACAAGCCCTGGGGAGTATTGATCTCATAAATAACGGTGCCATAACCCTCGGCACACAAGTCCAGACGGACGGTGTCGATCTGCCAGCGTTCCAGCATGATACGGCGCACCAGTATGCGCATAAAACTCAGTCGACTCTGGTGCATGGCGCCCAGCCGTTCCAGATCCATCACCTGATCAACGGGTCGCAGCGGCAGTGCATTCGGACCCCGCAGGGAGGCTTTGATCGCAGCTAACCTCATCATGTTTCTACCCTCGATAATTGCTACATGTCCTTGTTGCGCCATGCATCGGACTCACGCCTGACACGACACAGGGTTTGGAAGCAGAGACCGCATCCGATTCCTGTCTCGAATGTTCAGCCCACTTCCTGCCTCATGAGTCGCATCATCAGCAAAGCAACAAGTCCCGACAAGTTAAATGGATATATCAATTGATAAGTAAAGTTTATCAAAGTGCTAATTTCGCGCATCAACACTGATGAGCATGTGAATAGATGACTATTTTCCCAGAAAAATAATTAACAAAAATGAGAGGTAAGGCCGGTTAATGGACGTGCAATCCCTGCCGGTGGAGAGCCGGCAGGTCTCGGCAGCTCAGTCTTGTCGGCTGGCCAGAATGAAATCGACCAGCGCCTGGGCCGGCGGGGTCAGGGATTTGTTGTTCAGCTTGATGATACCGATGCTGCGCGTTATCACCGGGGTGTGCAGAGGAATAAAGGTCAGCCGGGTATTGCCTTGCGGAAAGGCATACCAGGGCAGGGTGGTAATGCCGAATCCCGCCTCCAGCATGGCGACAAGCGAGATCATGTTGGAGATGTAATACTGGGAGTGAGCCAGCAGGGATTCCGCCTCGCTGCCTTCCAGCAGGCGGGAGGTACCGTTGCGGATCAGCCGGTACTGCTGCAGCGCCTGCCAAGGCAACTCGCTGTGGCTGGCCAGTGGATGATCATGAGGGCACACCACCCCCAGCCTGTCTTCCCACACCGGGGTAAAGTGCTTTTCACTCTGGTCATGCTCGTCGAACAGGCTGGCGATACCGAAGTCCACCTGCTGATTTTCCACCATTTTCAGCACGGCGCCCGAGTTATCGTCAAACACACTGACGTGCAATTCACTGTCACCAATAAAGTTGAGTAGCATCTCGGGCAGAAAGCGGCTGGCGATGGACGGCACCGAGGCCAGGCGCAGATGGCCGGTCTTGTGCTCGGCCAGCAGCGCCATGTCTTCGGCAATGCGATCGTGATGGGCGATCAGTTCCTTGGCTCTGGGCAGAAAATGTTTGCCGAAAGGCGTCAGCTCGGTCTTGGCACTACGGCTGTTACGCTTCTCGAACAGCGCCTCGCTCAGCTTGTTTTCCAGATCGCGAATAGAAAGAGAGATGGCCGGCTGGGTCCGGTGTGCTTTTTCGGCGGCAACATGAAAGCCTTTCAGCTCGGCAACCCAGACGAAATGACGTAACTGTGTGATCTTGAACTCTGGCAACACGATAAGACTTCCTTATCAATCGATATCATTTATTAATTTTTATTATTAAAGCATAACTTCTATCATGAACCCAACTTGGTATAGGAGATCTATTATGTCTGATTCAGTATTTCGTAACTACATTGCCGGTGAGTGGGTTGAAGGTCCGAGCTCGATTGCCAACGTCAGTCCTTCCGACCTCAGCGATGTAATAGGTCACTACGCCCAGGCCGATGCCGCCCAGACCAAGGCCGCCATTGCCGCCGCCGTCGAGGGCCAGCTGGAATGGCAGAAAAGCGGACTGGAGCAGCGCTACGCCGTACTGATGGCCATCGGTGACGAACTCATCGCCCGCAAGGACGAACTGGGTCGCATCCTCGCCCGTGAAGAAGGCAAGACCCTGGCCGAAGGCGCTGGTGAAGTCTACCGCTCCGGTCAGTTCTTCCATTACTATGCCGCCGAAGTGCTGCGCCAGATGGGCGAAACCGCCGATTCCGTGCGCCCCGGTGTCGAAATTGAAACCCGCCGCGAGCCCGTTGGCGTGGTCGGTATCATCACTCCCTGGAACTTCCCGACCGCCACCGGCGCCTGGAAAATTGCCCCGGCCCTGGCCTTCGGTAACGCCATCGTGTGGAAACCGGCCAACCAGGTCCCCGCCTCCGCCTGGGCGCTGACCGAAATTATCTCTCGCCAGAACCTGCCTGCCGGCACCTTCAACCTGGTCATGGGTCCGGGTGCCGAGGTCGGTGATGTGCTGATCAACTCCCGCGACATCAATGCCCTGACCTTTACCGGCTCGCTGGAAACCGGTCGCAAGGTCGCCGCAGCCACCGCCGTCAACCTGGTCAAGTGCCAGCTGGAAATGGGCTCCAAGAACGCCCTGGTGGTACTGGACGATGCAGATCTGGACAACGCGGTAGAATGCGCTGTGGGCGGCGCCTACGGTGGCACCGGCCAGAAATGTACCGCCTCTTCCCGCCTGATCGTTACCGAAGGCATCCACGACCGTTTCGTGGCCGCCGTCATCGAGCGCATGAAGAAGCTGGTGGTCGGTAACCCGCTGAAGGAAGGCGTGCACATCGGTGCCGTGGCCGATGCCCGCCAGATGGAATCCAACCTGAAGTACCTGGAACTGGCCAAGAGCGAAGGTGGCAAGCTGGTCTACGGCGGTGAAGTGATTACCGAAGACACCGAAGGCTACTACATGCAGCCGGCGCTGTTCACCGAGACCACCAACGACATGACCATCAACCGGGAAGAAGCCTTCGCGCCCATCGCCTGCGTCATCAAGGTGAAGGACTACGCCGAAGCACTGGCCACCCTGAACGACACCAACTTCGGCCTAACCGGCGGCATCTGCACCGAGTCGCTGAAATACGCCACCGACTTCAAACGTAACGCCAAAACCGGCTGTGTAATGGTCAACCTACCGACGGCCGGTACCGATTACCACGTGCCGTTCGGCGGTCGTAAAGATTCCAGCTTCGGCCCCCGCGAACAGGGTACCTACGCCAAGGAATTCTACACGGTCGTGAAAACCACCTACATCCGCGCCTAACGGAGACGGGGC
>JBFGZI010000039.1:0-12206 GCA_041586855.1 Oceanisphaera sp.
ACGGTCAGATTACCGCTCAGCTTGCCGCCGGCCTTGTCGCCTTCATAGCCGGTGCTGGCAAAATTCAGGGTTGGATACTGGCGGACGTCGAAGAAGTCGGGGCTGCGCAGATGCTTGTCTCGTTCCTCGTGGTTGGTATCGACGCTGTCCGCTTCTATGGTGAAGCTGGCCCTGGCGGCAGCCGGATTATCAGCGTCGAACTGATAGTCGCCTTCCAGTTCGTTGAAGCGCCCCAGCAGGGTACTGAAACCCATGTGGCTCACTTCAAAAACGGCCGTGGTATGGGCCGGGTCTACCTTGTAATCGGCGGCCACCACCGGACCGGCCAACAGCACAGAAGAAACAAGCAGCGTGGTTTTCATGTTCATGGATATCTCCGTATCAGACACACAGGGGGTCTAAATAATTATATCTAGACCCGTTTTTATAACTGATCCAGATAGTAGAACTCCTTGTAAACGAGAACAATTATAACTTAACTAAAACATTATCAACTTTTAGTTAATAATAAGGAGCATTAACTCATGAAAATATAGCCGACATCGCGAGGAACAGGACCCGTGGATCAATTATCCGCCATTCGCACCTATTGCAAGGTGGTAGAACTGCAGAGCTTTACCAAAACCGCGCAACAGCTGGAGTTATCGGTCGCCATGGTGTCGAAACAGGTGGGCATGCTGGAGCAGCACCTTAACGCCCGCTTGCTGATGCGCACCACCCGGCGGGTCAGCGTCACCGAAGCCGGACAGCTCTATTATCAACGCTGTCATGCCATTCTGGCCGAACTGGAGCAGGCCGACGCCATGATCTCGGATCACAGTCGCCGGCCCAGTGGCCCTATTCGTATCTCTGTACCCATGGACTTCGGCACCCTCAAGGTGGCGCCGCTGCTGGCGGAGTTTCACCGTCGTTATCCGGACATCCAGCTCAACCTGGAGTACAGCGACCGTCTGGTGGCGCTGGTGGAGGAAAACTTCGATCTGGCGCTACGCATCGGCGCCCTGCCCGACTCATCACTGATTGCCCGGCCATTGGCGCAAATGTCGATGATCACCTGCGCCGCCCCCGATTACCTGGCCCGGCACGGCACCCCCTCGCATCCTGCAGAGCTCGCCGACCATAATTGCCTGCTCTATACCCTGAGCGAACCGCAATGGAGCTATCAGCAGCAAAGGCATCACTATCAGGTGCGGCCCAAAGGCGCGATGCGCGCCAATACCGGCCGAGCCCTGGCACTGGCGGCCAGTCAGGGCATGGGCATCATTATGCAGCCCCGTTTTATCGTGGAGGATTATCTGGAAAAGGGAGCATTAGTGCCGCTGCTGGAAGACTTCGAATTGCCGAAGCTCAACCTGAACCTGTTGTATCCGCACCGACATTTTCTGCCCAGTCGGGTCAAGTGCTTCGTGGACTACATGGAAAGCTGCTTCAAACAGACAAATAAATAAAGGGCGCCTCCGGCGCCCTCGTTCTTGGCGAACCATGGTTAACGAACCATAATTAACACATCACGGTCAACGCGCGACGCCCATCAGAAATTCCTGGCGGGTTTCGGGACGGCTCTTGAAAATTCCGCCGAGCGAAGTGGTGGTGGTAGCGCTGGTGGCATCCATCACGCCCCGGGCCTTCACACAGTAGTGGGTTGCGGTAATGCTGACCGCCACATCATCCGACTCCAGCAGCGCCTGCAACGCCACCAGCACCTGCTGGGTCAGTCGCTCCTGCACCTGAGGGCGACGGGCAAAAAACTGCACTATGCGGTTGATCTTCGACAGTCCAATCACCTTGCTGCGCGGAATATAGGCCACGGTGGCCGAGCCGTCGATGGTCACGAAGTGGTGCTCGCAGGTGCTGGTCAGGGTGATGTCCCGCACCTGTACCATTTCATCCACCTTCATCTTGTTTTCAATCAAGGTAATTTTGGGGAAGTAGCTATAATCTAGCCCCGAGAAAATTTCGCGCACATACATCTTGGCGATGCGCTGCGGAGTTTCGGCCAGGCTGTCATCCTCCAGATCCAGGCCCAGTACATCCATCATCTCGGTCATCAGCCCGGTAATCCGGGACTGTTTTTCATCCAGAGTCAGATTATTCCCCTTCATCGGGGTTTCCAGTCCTCTGGCCTCAAGGGCGGAACGAACTCGGATGGCGGCATCGCTCAAAGCGGTCATGGCAGGCTCCGTTGGAGAAATAGAAAGCGGTAATTCAAACTGCGGGAATGGTAGTGCATTTAGGGCCCTGTGTGAATGATCGATTCATTTCCTGACCTGCAGAGAAAGATGACAAAAAACATTTTTAAACTGGAATAATAAGCTCAAGCTTCCCTACAACAGGTAACCGAACATGGCTATTCACGATTGCTGCAGTCAACCCGGACTGCGCCCTTACCTCGATGCCAAACACGAGATGCTCACTCGTCTCGAGGCAATAACCGATAACGAGTCCGTTTCTCTCGACCAATCGCTGAACCGGATTCTGGCCGACGATATTCACTCTCCCCTCGACGTGCCTTCCTTCGCCAACTCGGCGATGGACGGCTACGCCCTGCGCGCCGTCGATGTAACGGACGAATCCGGTCTTACCCTTATCGGCACCAGCCTGGCCGGCCACCCGTTCAACGGCCGGGTCGGCCCCGGTGAATGCGTACGTATCATGACCGGTGCCGCCCTGCCGCTTGGCGCCGACACCGTCGTGATGCAGGAAAACTGCCGCTCGGAGCACAACGTCATCTATCCCCAGGGTCCCGTTACCGAGGGCCGTCATATCCGTCTGCCCGCCGAGGATCTGGCCCAGGGCGAGCGGGTCTTTGCCGCCGGCACCCGCATCAACGCCAGGGTACTGTCGGTACTGTCGTCACTCGGGCTGGAGCAGATTTATGTTCGTCGTCAGCTGACGGTGGCGCTACTCTCTACCGGTGACGAGCTGAAAAACCCGGGCGAGATACTCACCCCCGGCGATATTTATGACTCCAATCGCATCGGCACCAGCGCCATGCTCCAACGGCTCGGCATCAGAGTCATCGACTATGGCATTATCCAGGACGACCCAGCACTGATCCGTCAGGCCTTTCTCAAGGCGGCCACCGAGGCCGATGCCCTGATCACCTCCGGTGGCGTCTCGGTGGGCGATGCAGACTATATCAAGCAGGTGCTGGAAGAGGTGGGTCGTATCGGCTTCTGGAAACTGGCGATCAAGCCCGGCAAACCCTTCGCCTTCGGCCACATCAACGACTGTCCCTTCTTCGGTCTGCCCGGCAACCCGGTGTCGGCCGCCGTCACCTTTCATCTGCTGGTGCGTCCGGCCCTGGCCAAACTGGCCGGCGAGACACTCAGCCCCACACCACTGCTGCAGGCCAAGGCGCTGATGCCATTCAAAAAAGGCCCCGGCCGCATGGACTTTCAGCGTGGCGTGGTCAGTACCCAGGCCGACGGTAGCCTGGGCGTCGTGGCTGCCGGCTCACAAAGCTCGGCGGTCTTCAGCGCCATGGCCGAAGCCAACTGTCTACTGCACCTGGAACAGGACAGAGGCAACGTGAGTGAGGGGGAAATGGTCACCCTGGAACTGATTGACGGGCTCTACTGGTAATGAAAGAGCTCAGCGACGAAGAGTGGCTGCGCTACAACCGCCAGATTGTGCTGCGCCAGTTCGATATCGAAGGGCAGGAAGCCTTGAAAAATGCCGCAGTGCTGATCATCGGCGCCGGTGGCCTGGGCTGCACGGCGGCCCAGTACCTGGCGGTAGCCGGTGTGGGCCAGCTCACCCTGGTGGATCACGACCGGGTGGAGCTGTCCAACCTGCAACGCCAGGTGCTGCATCAGGACGGTGATATAGGCCGGCTCAAGGTGGACTCGGCGGCCGACAGCCTGCGTGCCGCCAACCCTTATATCAAGGTGGTCACCCACGCCTGCGACGCCGACGAGGCGCTGCTCAGCCGGCTGATCCCCCAACATCAGCTGGTGCTCGACGGCACCGACAATCTGGAGACCCGCCAGCGAGTCAATCGACTGTGCTTTGCCGCCAGAGTCCCCCTGGTGTCGGCGGCGGTGATCCGCATGGAAGGCCAACTCAGCGTCTTCACCTATGGCGCCGACGAGCCCTGTTACGGCTGTTTGAGCCGGCTGATGGGTGCCGGCACCCTGAGTTGTGTGGAAGCCGGCGTGCTGGCGCCCATGGTGGGGGTAATGGGTTCCCTGCAGGCGCTGGAGGCCATCAAGCTACTGGCCAACATGGGCCGCTCGCCCAAAGGCAAACTGCTGCTGGTCGACGGCCTCAACCTCAACACCCGGGAGCTAACCCTACCCAAAGCACCCGACTGCCCAATCTGCGGGGGAAATTCGTCACCATAGGCGGTGTGTGGTGCGATAGTTTCAGAAGGTAAAGAATGCCGTAGCCCAGAGGCAACACAGCCGCCTCCCTCGACACGCCATGAACCCATCCCTGGGGGCTCGGAAATGCCATCCCTGGCATTTCACGGTCGTGGGAGGCCGTCTCTGTTGCCTCTTCCGGAACACCGAGTTGCCCGCAGACTCCGCCAACAGGCGACTCGGGCGCATCAGGGAGGACAAAGAGATCTGCTCCACCGACCATCACATGACAGGGATGTCATGTGCTGAGCGTCACAGGGATGTGCTTGAGCGGGTCGGAGGAGCAGACTCTTTGTCCGAGTGGTGAACCAGCTTGACGGTTAGGCCTGATGGGTATGAGGGATGTGAAAACTACACCCCTCGTTCGTTATTCCAGATCAGTACGTGCAGCTGGGGCAGCACCCGGGCGTTGAACCAGCGATCGGCGGTGACCTTGTCCACCAGCCAGCGCAGCCGGGTGTTGAGCGACTCGGTGTCGGTTTCCAGCTCCGGCTGCTCGGGCGTGGCCGGGCTCGGATTGCAGGGCTGCAGGGTCAGCGGCAGCTGCGGGTAGTCGGCGGCCAGCTTCCTCGCCCACCGGTAATCGGCCTCGTCGGCGATGACCAGCTTGAGGCTGACTTGAGTCAGATCACCGGCGGCGGCCAGACTTGCCTCGAACCGGCTGCGGTTGAAGGCCATGCCGGAAGATGGCGGCTTGGGGCTGAGGGTCAGATGATCGAGCATCGCAAACCAGTCCTGCACCTTGCTGCCCTGGGTTTCCATGGCGAAGGTGTAGCCCTCGGCATGGCCCAGTTCGAGCAGCTCGGTCAGCGGCTGCAGCGCCGGATTACCGCCGGACAACGTCACCAGCAGCGGCTGGCCACCGCTCAACTGCTTCACCTCGGCCATGATGGCGTCGGCGCTCATGGGCGTCCAGTCGGCCTTGAAACGGGGCTCCACCGCATAGAGGGTGTCACACCAGCTGCAACGAAAGTCACAGCCGCCGGTGCGTACGAACAGGGTCGGCACCCCGATAAGCGCCCCTTCGCCCTGTATGGTGGGGCCGAAGATTTCGCTGATGGCGATGCTCATGGCCGATACTCCGCCCAGGTCTTGGGAGTTTCCGATACCGCAACGGCGCTCACCTCGGGCCAACGGGCGCGGGCCCAGTCGTACAGGTGGCGGGCCAGTCGTTCGGCGGTGGTGCACTCGTCACCCAGCACCTCGTTGAGATGACGATGATCCAGGGTATCGTCGATGTAGTCCTTGAACGCCTTCAGCTCAAGATAGTCCCGCACGAAGCCGTATTGATCCAGGCTCTCGCTCTGCAGCTCGATCACCACCACATAGTTGTGGCCGTGCAGCCGGGCACAGGGGTGCCAGTCCGGCATCTGGAGCAATTGGTGGGAGGCGGAAAAGTGAAACTCTTTCTTTATGGTGTACATTTTTTCACCCTCGTCACGGCCTCGAGCCAATAGGCTTTATCCAGATAGGGAGTGGGATCCGCCACGTCCGCCAGGGCCATGGCTTCGATGCGCTCCACGCAGGTACCGCAGCGGCCGCAGTGCAGTTCGCCCCCTTCGTAGCAGGACCAGGTGTCGGCCACCGGCACGGCAAAGCGCGCCGCATCCCGGGCGATGTCGGTCTTGTCGGTATCCACATAGGGGGCGAGCAACGCCACCTCGGCCACGCCGTCCAGCGCCCGGGCCTGCATCTCGCCAAACAGGCGGATAAAATCGGGCCGGCAGTCGGGATAGATGAAGTGATCGCCGCCGTGAACCGCCAGCGCTACTGTGTCGAGACCGCGGGCGGCGGCCACGCCAAAGGCGATGGTCAGCATGATGGCGTTGCGGTTGGGTACCACGGTCAGCTTCATGTTTTCTTCGCTGTAGTGGCCGTGGGGCACCTCTATGTCGTCGGTGAGGGCCGAGCCGGACAGCTGACGACCGATATGACCGATGTCCATCACCAGGTGGGAAACACCGAGCCGTTCGGCACAGAGGCGGGCGGCGTCGATTTCTTTCTTGTGGCGCTGACCATAATCGAAGGTCAGCAAGGCGCCGAGGGATTGCTCCGCCGCCAGCCGATAGGCCAGGGTCACGGAGTCGAATCCGCCGGAGCAGATCAGCAATGCTTTCATATATGGTGTCCTTGTTTTGTCCGGGTAGGCTGCGACCGGGAGTAAAAGCGGGGTGCATTTTAACGCCGTGGGTGGTGAGCGCAAACAAAAAGGGCGCCGAAGCGCCCTTTAACGTTTTTACCGAACTCGCTTATTTGCTCTTCGAGTGCTCGGCCAGGTACAGCCAGGTGTCGATCACGGTGTCCGGGTTGAGGGAGACAGAATCGATGCCCTGCTCCACCAGCCAGGCGGCAAAGTCGGCATGATCCGACGGGCCCTGGCCGCAGATGCCCACGTACTTGCCGGCCTTGCGTGCGGCCTGAATGGCCATGGACAGCAGCGCCTTCACCGCCTCGTCCCGCTCGTCGAAGGAGCCGGCCACCAGACCCGAGTCCCGATCCAGCCCCAGGGTAAGCTGGGTCATGTCGTTGGAGCCGATGGAGAAGCCGTCGAAGTAGGCCAGGAACTTGTCCGCCAGCAATGCGTTGGACGGCAGTTCGCACATCATGATGACCTTGAGGCCCGCTTCGCCACGCTTGAGGCCGTTTTCCGCCAGAATGTCGATCACGGAGGCGGCTTCGGTCAGGGTTCGCACGAAGGGGATCATGACCTCGACGTTGGTCAGGCCCATGTCGTTGCGCACCCGCTTCATCGCCTCGCACTCCATGGCGAAACAGTCGCGGAAGTCCTCGGAGATATAGCGCGAAGCGCCACGGAAACCCAGCATGGGGTTTTCTTCATCCGGCTCATAGGCGTCACCGCCCAGCAGGTTGGCGTATTCGTTCGACTTGAAGTCGGACATCCGCACGATAACCCGCTCCGGCCAGAAAGCAGAGGCCAGGGTGGAGATCCCTTCGGCCAGCTTGGCCACGAAGAACTCACGCGGGCTCTCGTAGCCGGCGATGATCTCGTCAATCTTCAGCTTGAGCTCGGGGCTCTCGGTGTCGTAATTCAGCAGCGCCTTGGGATGCACGCCAATCATGCGGTTGATGATGAACTCCAGCCGCGCCAGACCCACGCCGGCGTTGGGCAGCTGGGCGAAGTCGAAGGCCCGATCCGGGTTGCCCACGTTCATCATCACCTTCACCGGCGAGTCCGGCATGGAGCCGACTTCGGAGGTGTTAACGTCGAACTCAAGCTGTCCCTGATAGATAAAGCCGGTATCACCCTCGGCGCAGGACACGGTCACTTCCTGACCATCCTGGATGCGGTCGGTGGCGTCACCACAACCGACCACGGCCGGAATACCCAGCTCACGGGCGATAATGGCCGCGTGGCAGGTACGGCCACCACGATTGGTGACGATGGCAGCGGCCCGCTTCATGATCGGCTCCCAGTCCGGGTCCGTCATATCGGTGACCAGTACGTCGCCGGCCTTGATCTCGTCCATCTGATCGATAGATGAAATCACCTTGGCCACACCGGCGCCTATCTTGTGGCCGATGGAGCGGCCTTCGACAATCACTTCACCCTTCTCGCTGAGGGCGAAGCGCTCCAGCACATTGGTGTCCTGACGGCTGCGCACGGTTTCGGGGCGAGCCTGTACTATATACAGCTGGCCGTCGATGCCGTCCTTGGCCCACTCGATGTCCATGGGGCGGCCGTAGTGTTTTTCGATGATCACCGCCTGCTTGGCCAGCTCCATCACTTCTTCATTGGTCAGCGAGAAGCTGCGGCGCTCTTCACGACTGGTTTCCTTGATGTCCACCTGCTTGCCGAGCTCGACGCCTTCGGCGTAGATCATCTTCTGCAGCTTGGAACCCAGGGTCTTGCGCACCACCGCCGGACGACCGGCCTTGAGGGTCGGCTTGTGCACATAGAATTCATCCGGGTTGACTGCGCCCTGCACCACCATTTCGCCCAGACCGTTGGAAGAAGTGATGAACACCACCTGATCGAAGCCGGACTCGGTGTCCAGGGTAAACATGACGCCGGAGGCGGCGATGTCGGAGCGCACCATGCGCTGAATGCCAGCAGACAGCGCCACACCGCGATGGTCGTAGCCCTGGTGCACCCGGTAGGAAATGGCTCTATCGTTGAACAGAGAAGCAAACACGTGCTTGATGGCCACCATGACCGAGTCCAGGCCACGCACGTTGAGGAAGGTTTCCTGCTGGCCGGCAAAGGAGGCATCCGGCATGTCTTCGGCGGTCGCGGAAGAACGCACCGCAAAGGAGGCCTGGTCGCCTGCCTGGCCAGCCAGCTCGGCATAGGAGCCGGCAATGGCCGCTTCCAGTTCGGGCTGGAAAGGCGTATCAATCACCCACTGGCGAATAGCCTTGCCGGCATCACCCAGCGCCTTGATGTTGTCCACATCCAGGGTATCCAGCAAGTCATGAATTTTTTCGTTAAGTCCGCTCTGCTCCAGAAATTCGTCAAAGGCGAAGGCGGTGGTGGCGAAACCGCCGGGAACCGACACGCCGGCGCCGGACAACTGGCTGATCATCTCGCCCAGAGAGGCATTTTTGCCGCCTACCCGGTCTACGTCCTGCATACCGAGCTGTTCGTACCAAATCACATATTCCTTCACTGCTGCGTCTCCAACAAAAATATTTCTGGGGGGGGCGTATCTTGCTCTGCATCATGTGCTTTTTGCAGGGCCCTGATTATTTTATGGTGCGGGTGGGCCTTGGCACCGAATGATTCTACAATGGCGCCGAAAAGCGGGTAAACGTTTAACCTGCGCCAATACCCAAAAGTGAGATCTGGAGGTCCCATGCACACGGTTTTTTATGTTTCTGATGGGACGGCGATCACAGCCGAAGTGTTCGGCCATGCGGTGTTAAGCCAGTTCCCCCTGCCGTTTGAGCAATTTACCATCCCCTTTGTGGAAGATGAAGACAAGGCCCGGGTGGTAAAAGCCAGGATCAACGACAGTTTTCATCAAAGCGGCAAACAGCCACTGGTGTTTCATACCATCGTCGACAGCACACTGCGCAACATCATCACCAGCAGCGATGCCATGTGTTACGACTTCCTCAATACCTTTGTGGCGCCTATAGAGCAACAACTCGGTGTCAAGGCCGAGCCCCGTACTCACCGCACCCACAGCATGGACAACAAGAAACATTACGACTCCCGTATCGATGCGGTGAACTATGCCCTCGACAACGACGACGGCGTCACCACCAAGGAGTATGACGAGGCCGATATCATCCTCGTCGGTGTGTCTCGCTGCGGCAAGACCCCCACCTGCCTGTATCTGGCCCTGCAGTTCGGCATTCGGGTGGCCAATTACCCCTTTATCGATCAGGACATGAGCCGGCTGACCCTGCCGCCGGCGCTCAAGGCCAACCGCCACAAGCTGTTCGGGCTGACCATAGACGCCGGTCGCCTGCAGGAAATCCGCCAGCGCCGCCGGGCCGACAGCCGCTACTCCGCCGCCGAACAGTGCCGTTACGAGCTGAGCCAGGTGGAGCGCATGTTCCGCATGGAAGCGATTCCCTTTATCGATACCACCTATCACTCGGTAGAGGAAATCTCGGTCAAGATCCTGGAGCGCACCGGGATCCGGCGGCGCATTTATTGATTGCATGTGAAATGTGAGGCGTGAGGCGTGAGGCGTGAGGCAGCTTATTTCAGCTGCCACACCGTCATCTCGGCCAGGGTATGCTGAAACTTGCGTCGGGTTTCGCGGATCACGAAGGGAATATCCTGTTGCCCCACCAGTTCGAAACGGTCAATCAGCGCGGCTTTCAGGCCATCCAGGGTGGTGAAGTTCTCTCCGTTGACCTTGATGCCACCCAGCCACTTGGCCTTGGGGGTATAATCTTCCAGCCAGGTATAGGGTGAGGTCAGCACCAGATAACCACCCGCATTCAGCCGCTCATGCACCTGGGCCAGAAACAGCGCCGGATCGTAGAGCCGGTCGATGAGGTTGCCGCAGAAGATCAGATCATAACCGGTAAAACGGGCCTTGAGGTTACAGGCATCGCCCTGCACAAAATCAATCTTGTCGGCCAGGCCGGCATAGCCCAGCTCAGCCAGGCTGGTTTGCTTGAATTCCACCAGCTCCCCTTCGGTGGGAATGGCAAAGCGGGTCTGGCCGCTTTCCTTGAGCTGAAAACCGTGCTGAATGAAGCGGGCGGAAAAGTCGATGCCGTCGACCTGATCGAAATGACGAGCCAGCTCGAAGCTGGCCCGCCCCACCGAACAGCCCAGATCCAGGGCCCTGCCCAGGTTCAGAGCTGTCGTCTGCGCCAGCAGCGCCTGCACGCAGGCCACAGGGTAATTGGGCACATTGAAGTAGCTATCGCCATAGTGAAACTCCAGATACTGGGCCACCAGAGCGTCGGTTTCATAGGTATTTACCGCTTCCACAGGTACCTCTGCGCTATCGGACTCTATGTATCTAAAGCCCGCATGCTGAAAGAAATGGCGGCGAAACGCATAGCGGGCATAACGGGTCGCCTCGTTGCCGGTCGACATCCAGGAGCCGCCCTTGAACAGGTTATGACGACCGTCGAAGGTCGGGGTAGAAAAATCGTCATAGAGCGGATGCACCTCGAAGCCGGGAAAAGCGTCTATCGGGGTTTCGGTCCATTGCCAGACGTTGCCCGTCACATCAAAGAGCCCCTGCTGTTCGAAGCGGTTCACCGGGCAGGATGACGCATAATGCTCCAGGTTGATGTTGCCGGGGGCCTGCGCCCAATCGGGCTGATCGGCATCCAGCCGGTTGCGCAGCAGGGTCCACTCCGCCTCGGTCGGCAGTCGCACATGGGTGCCGCTCTGCGCCGCCTTCCAGTTGCAGAATGCCTTGGCTTCCAGGTAATTCACCTCCACCGGCCAGTCCAGCGGCAACGGCACCTCCTGCAGCAGATTGCGCTGCACATACTCACCGTTGCGCTCATGCCAGAAGCGCGGCATCCCGGCCCCGGTATAGTCCAGCCAGCGCTGTCCTTCCTCGGTCCAGTATCGGGGTTCTCGGTAACCCCCCGCCGCCACAAAGGCCAGATATTCGCCGTTGGAGACCAGATATTTCGCCACCCGAAACGGCGGCACCGCCACGGTCTTGTGGCCGTATTCGTTGTCCCAGCCATAGGTGTTTGCCGACGCCGGCTTGCCCAGGGTCAGGGTGCCACCTTCCACCGGCAACAAGGCATTTTCCGGTGCCGGCCCCGACTCGCTGCAGGCGGCCCACAGTGGCTTCGCATCCAGGTATTGCAACGGCAGCATGCGCATGATCACCGAGGAAGTTTCCAGGTGAATGCGTTCATGCTCTGTGCCCATCAGCACTATCCAGGCCGGTGAGTCCCGGGTGATGGGCAGGGTCAGCGGCATCTCGGTGATCAAACGGTCAACCACCGCTCGCACCCGGGTACGGTAGGCGCGGGTCTCGGCCACCGTTGGCCAGTCGTAGTGGGCGCTGTCCAGATCATCCCAGGACATTTCATCGACGCCGATGGCAAACATCGACTCCAGCCGTTCGTCCAGCCTGGCATCCTGATATTTGCCCAGCAGCAGCTTGTTGATGAAGAACACGGCGGTGTGACCGAAGTAGAAGATCAGCGGATGGCGCAGTGGCTCCGGGCGCAGATAATAAGCCTCGTCGCTGTTGATGCAGCCGAACAGGCGCTCATAAAGGGTAAAGGTCTGGTGAAAGTAGCGCCGGAGTTCGTCCCGCTTCTGCCCGACCGAGGTGCCGGTCAGCAAGGGGGTTCTGGTCACCGCCTCTGCTAATGTTTCCATGGCATATTCCCTGATTGATATCCGTTTTGGTTACTCTGCAAAGGTCGGACAAAGGG
>JBFGZI010000040.1:0-11883 GCA_041586855.1 Oceanisphaera sp.
CATTACCCTGCCGCAGCCGGTCAACACCACCCTGGAAATGCTGGGCCGGTCCTCGGCCACGGTCGCCCTGTTCATGATCGGCGCCTCCCTGGTCGGCAGTCCGATCAAGGGCAAGCTCGTCGGCATCACGCCGGTGCTGGTCGGCAAGCTGCTGGTCCATCCCTTGCTGGTGGCCTTGCTGATCTGGCTGCTGCCGCCCTTCGATCCCGAGCTGCAGCTGGCGGCCATCCTGCTGGCGGCCATGCCGATGATGAGCATCTATCCCATTTTCGGCAGTCAGTACGGCCACCGTAACTTCACCGCCAGCGCTCTGATGCTGACCACAGTCACCGCCTTCTTCACCATTTCGGCGCTGTTACTGTTCCTCCGCTAATCTTCCTGACCTTCAACCGGCCCCGCCGCTGGCCCTTTTCTATATCGAAACCAATATAGAAGAGGGCCTATTATTCATTATTCCTCCCCGATGAATTGTTTTAGTTTTGTTTCCCTAATGAAGTGTAAATGTTTCTAAAGTTTTGCAGTCACTCGGTAACCGCAAGGACGCTGACAATCAACATCATCGAGGTGAGCCCATGAATAAACTTGCAACTTTGACCCTGGCCGCCCTGTTCGGCACCACTGCCGCCCAGGCCGCCGACTACAAGCTGCGCTTCTCCCACTTCTGGCCGGCCAGCTCGGGGATACACCAGGGCTTTGAAGATTGGGCAAACTCGCTGGAGGCCGCCTCCGACGGTCGTATCCAGGTCGATTTCTACCCGGCCCAGACCCTGACCAAGGCACCGCAAAGCTACGATGGCGTCAAGATGCGCATCACCGACATCGCCGCCACCGTGCAGGGCTATACCGCCAACCGCTTCCCCCTGACCCAGATAGTCGAGCTGCCGGGCATGGCCGATTCGGCGGCACATGGATCCTGTGTGCTGCAGTCACTCTTCGATGAGGGGCTGATCGCCAAGGAATACAAGGATACTCAGGTGCTCTACCTGTTTACCCATGGTCCCGGCTACCTGCACACCCGTGAAAAAGTCATTGAAAAGCCGGAAGATCTGGCCGGCCTCAAGATCCGTCGCCCCACGACCGTGGTGGCCCAGCTGCTCGAGTCCCAGGGCGCCCAGCCGGTCGGCATGCCCGCCCCCGAAACCTATCCCTCCCTGCAGCGCGGTGTGCTCGATGGCGTGGCCTTCCCCTGGGAAGCCATGAAGGTGTTCCGCACCAACGAACAGGCCGGCCACCACAGCGAAATCAACCTCTATACCCTGTCGTTCATGGTCACCATGAACAAGCAGGTCTACAACGCCATGCCGGAAGATCTCCAGCAGGTGCTCCAGCAGCACTCGGGCCACGAATGGTCACAGAAACTGGCCCAGGTATTTGATGGTCTGGACAACGCCGGCCGGGCCGAAGCGGTGGCCGATAACCATACTATCAGTGGCGCGGATAACAGCGCCTGGCAGCCGGTGTTCGAACAGGCGACCGAGGCCTATCTGTCGGGCCTGGAAAAACGTCGCCAGCCCGCCCGCGATGTGTATCAGCGCGCGCTCGAACTCAGCGCCAGCTGTCAGTCGTAACGACCGGGAGAGTATGAAATGGATGCCTTGACACGAATAGCGGACTTTATCGCCCTGCTGATGTATCGGCTCGCCGGTGTGCTGATCATGTTCATGATGTCGGTGGTGGTGGCCGACGTAGCGGCACGCGGGCTCTTTTCCCTCACCGGGGGCAGCCTGGATCTGACCTTTACCGGCAGCATAGAGCTGGTCAAGTTCAGTCTGCTGTTTTCCATGCTGTTCGCCTTCCCGCACGCGGTAGACAAGGGGCAGATAGTGGTGGATCTGTTTACCCAGCAGATGGACGCCGCGCGACTGCGCTTCTTTACCGGCGCCTATACCCTCTGTTTCGGCTTTCTCGGCGGCGCCCTCTGTTGGCGCTTCCTTGAAGCCGCCCGCTCCACCAGCGAGACCGGTGAGCTGACCCAGGATCTGCTGTTGCCCCTGTCCAACATCTATTATGTCGCCGCTCTGGCCCTGTCCATGCTGGCCATCCGCGGCCTGCTCACCGGACTGGCCACCCTGTTCCAACCCTCTCAATCCAGTCCCCATCAGGATAACATCGCCAAGGAGGCCCATTGATGAATCCCGCCATTCTCGGACTGCTGTGTCTGGCCGGCATGCTGGTAATGATTGCCCTGCGCTGCCCGGTGGCCCTGGCCATGGCCCTGACCGGCCTGGTCGGCTTCGGCCTGATCGTGTCCTTCGAGCCGGCCTTTGCCCTGCTGGAAGCCGGCCCCTTCGAAACCCTGAGTAACTACAGTTTCAGCCCGATTCCCATGTTCCTGCTGATGGGGGTGCTGGCCTCCAAGGCACGCATGTCGCAGGAACTGTTCAATGCCGCAAGGTCGCTGTTCGGCGGCTGGCGCGGTGGCATGGCCATTGCGGCCGTTTCCGCCTGCGGTACCTTCTCCGCCATCTCCGGCTCCTCGGTGGCTACCGCCGCCAGCATGTCGCGGGTAGCCCTGCCGGAAATGCGCAAGTACGGCTACGCCGACTCGCTCGCCACCGGCACCCTGGCCGCCGGCGGCACTCTCGGCATCATAATACCGCCCAGCATAGCGCTGCTGTTGTATGCGCTGATCACCGAGCAATCGGTAGGTGACATGTTCATCGCCGGCCTGCTCCCCGGTATTCTGGGGCTGCTGCTCTATTGCGCGACCATCGCCTTGCTGGTGTATTTTTATCCTCACCTGGCCAAACCCGGCGATGTCACCGGCTGGAAGCAGAAGCTGCTGGACATGCGGGGTTTCCTGCCCTTCTTTTTTGTCTTCGCGCTGATCATCGGCGGCATCTACAGCGGTTTCTTCACCCCCACCGAAGCCGCCGCCATCGGTGCCTTCATCACCCTGATCATCGCCTTGCTGCGCGGCATGCGCTGGCAAGGGCTGAAGGAAGCGGTATCGGAAACCCTGGCGCTGTCGGCGATGATCTTCTTCATGATCGTCGGCGCCGAAATCTTCGGCTACTTCCTGTCGGTATCCCGTATTTCCTTCTTCCTGGTGGATCTGGTCGGCCAGTGGCAGCTGTCGCCCTATGCGGTGCTGTTTGCCGTCTTGCTGCTGTTCGTGTTGCTCGGTTGCGTGATGGACAGCCTCGCCATGCTGCTGCTGACGGTGCCGGTGGTGATGCCGCTGATTATCAACGCCGGTTTCGATCCCGTGTGGTTCGGCATAGTGGCGGTGATCACCGTAGAGCTGGGGCTGATGACACCGCCGGTGGGCATGAACGTGTTCGTGATCAAGAGCGTATCGCCGGAAGTGCCCATAGGCCAGATCTACAAGGGGGTATTACCCTTTGTCTTGTCCGACATAGTGAGGTTGGTGCTGCTGATCGCCTTCCCGGTGCTGGCCCTGGGGCTGATTT
Source organism: Oceanisphaera sp. (assembly GCA_041586855.1). Classification (GTDB taxonomy): domain Bacteria; phylum Pseudomonadota; class Gammaproteobacteria; order Enterobacterales; family Aeromonadaceae; genus Oceanimonas. Next base: position 3,414 of record JBFGZI010000040.1, read on the forward strand.
AAGCCACGGGTCGCAGCAACGATCAGTATGCCGACCGCATACCTCAAAAAATAGTAAGGAAACTCGTATGAAAATTGATCGCCCAGCCTGTTCTCAGAACCCGCAAAACGGCCGCAAGACAAAGGGCCTCATTGCCGCCCTGCTGCTGGTCTCCCCCGCCGCCTTGGCGGTGACCGGCCACTATGTGCCCGGCGTGGAAGGGGTCAAGGGCTCCTCGGCGCCCCCCGCCGGCACCTATTACCGGGGCTATGCGGTGCATTACGACATCGACAAACTGGGTGACACCGAGGTAGACGGTGAGGTGACCGCCCTGGCCAACCGCTTTATCCATATCACCGAGAAGAAGTTTCTGAACGCCGACTACGGCTTTGAAACCATTATTCCGATCCAGCACACCTCTCTGGACTTCGCGAACAGCTCCGACAGCGGGGTGGGCGATATCTTTATCGGCCCGGTGGTGCTGGGCTGGCACGGCCAGCAGTGGGATGCGGTGTTTGCCTCCGGGGTCTGGTTCGACACCGGCAGCACCTCAGAGCCCGCTTCCGCCGGCAAGGGTTACAAGAGCACCATGATCACCCTGGGCGGCACCTTCTATATGGACGCCGCCAAAACCTGGTCGTTCTCGGCCCTGTCCCGCTACGAGATCAACTTCGATGACGACAACGGCGTGGATCGGGGCGACAGCTTTCTGGTGGAATGGGGCCTGGGCAAACGCCTGGCCAACGGCGTTGAGCTGGGGCTGGTAGGCTATGATGGCTGGCAGCTAGACGAAAACACCGGCGGCGATGCCTTGCCGGGCAAGGTGGAAAAACACGCCATTGGCCCGGAAGTCGGCTATTTCTGGCCGAGCCTGGGCTTTGGCGTGACCGGCGCCTACCTCACTGAATACCGGGTGGACAACAGCACCGAGGGCGATCTGTTCCGTATCGGCCTGACCAAGATTTTCTGACCCCCTTTCCCCGGCCCCGCTCCAAGCGGGGCCGCTAACTGCCCACGCCTTCATCCCGGCTGCACTCCAGTACCGTATTGATAAAATTCTGCAGGGCCGGGGACTGGTTGTGGCTGTTCCATGCAAAGGACACCGACATGTCGCATTGAGTCAGCTCCGGCATCTCGATGAAGCGCACTCCGGGTGGTGAAAACCATTTACAGGTGTCAGGGACGATGGAAATACCCAGGCCGGCGGCCACCAGGCTGAGGATGGTGACATTGTCGGCGCCTATCTGTACCACCCTGGGATAGAAGTCCAGCCGATGCAGGTAGTCGAGCAACTTGTCGTAGTAAACGGGTGACGAACTGCGCGGCCCCCAGACAAAGTTGTACTGGCTCAGCTGCGCAACCTCATCGGGCGGCGAGCCGATCAGGGGCGAGTGCTCGGGGACGGCCAGTACCAGATTATCCCGTTGAAACAGCCGGACGTTCAGGTAATCGGGGATCTTATCCTCCATATACAAAAAACCGGCATCAAGAGAACCATCCTGCAGCTTTTCGCTCTGGGGGCCGGACAGCAGGGGATAGACCTCCAGCGCGACCCGGGGGTAGCGCTCCTGAAAGCCGGACAGTACCTGCTTGATTTGCGGTACCCACAGGTGAGCCACAGTGACGCCCACCGTCACCTTGCCGATGACGCCCTGGCCCAGGGAACTGATGCGGGCCATGACCCGCTCCCTGTTTTCCAGCAGTTGTTTTGCCTCTTCGTACAGGGCCCTGCCGGTCACGGTGAGGCTGATACCCTTGGCACCGCGCTCGAACAGGCTGCCCCCCAAATCGACTTCCAGGGCCTGGATCTGACGGGTCAGGGCCGGCTGGGCGATATGTACCTTGCGGCTGGCCGCCGAAATGGAGCCTTCTTCCACGATGGCGACAAAATAACGTAACTGACGAAAACCCATTGGCTCCCGCTCCTGCTTTGATGCCCTGACAGGCATACCTTAAAGGCATGGATTTTATATTTATTTGATATTTCATGTATATCCCTTTCGGGGATACCTTTGTTACAAGATCAGCTTGATTGTTACAAAATCAGCTGGATTGGCCTGATGGAAAAACCACATTGAAACATTGCAAAGGAGATGCCGTATGCGAAGCAACTACTGGATAGGGTTGCATTTTGTGCTCTGTACCCTGGCCATGATCTGGCCCGGAGCCCTGATCGCCAACCGCTATGAGCCCACAGTGCTGGGCCTGCCGTTCCTGTTCTTCTGGTACATACTATGGATGTTCCTGCTGTTTGCCGGCTTGCTGCTGGCCTTTATCAAGCTGCATGGAGGCAAGCGTGATGTCTGATTCAATTATCGTGACCGGGATCACCCTGACCTATCTGGCACTGGTGCTGTGGGTAGGGCTGCGGTCCCGTAAAAAGAACACCGGCTCCAGCCTGGAAGAATATGTGGCCGGTGGCCGCCACGTGGGCGTGGTGATCCTGTTCTTTATTCTGGGGGCGGAAATTTTTTCGGCCTTCGCCTTCCTCGGGGCCCCCGGCTGGGCCTACAAGCACGGGGCACCCGCCCTCTATATCCTGGCTTATCTCAGCCTGGTGCCCATCATCATCTGGATCATGGGGCCTCGGGTGCGTGAGCTGGGCAAGCAGCACGGCTACCTGACCCAGGCCGACATGATTTCCCACCATTACAACAGCAAGAGCCTGGGGGCCTTCGCCGGTATCGTCAGCGTGGTGGCCTTTATTCCCTATCTGGCCATTCAGATTGCCGGTGCCGGCCTGCTGTTTCAGGCGGCCACCGGAGGGCTGGTGCCCTTCTGGCTGGGCGCGCTGATCGCCTTCCTTGTGGTGGCTGTTTACGTCTACTGCAGTGGCCTGGGCGGCATCGGCTGGACCAACCTGATGCAGGGGGTCATGATGGTGGCCATCGCCTGGTTCCTGGGCTGGATGGTGACCGACAAGCTGTTTGGCGGCGTCGGCCCCATGTTCGAGCAGATCCACCTGCAGATGCCGGAATATCTGGTGATGCCCGGCGCCACCGGCGTCATGGGCTGGGGCGCCTTCAGCACCGCCATCCTGGTCAGTGCCTTCGGCGGCGCCATGTGGCCGCACCTGTTCATGAAGTTCTATTCGGCCGACAGCGCCTACAGCCTGCGCAAGGTAAGCGTCTTCTACCCGCTGTTCGCCTATCTGCTGGTGCCGCTGCTGTTTATCGGTTTTGCCGGCATACTGACCTTCGCCGATGCGCCTCTGGCCAAACCCGATGAGGTGCTGCTGAAGCTGGTAATGGAGGTGCTGGATCTTTCTCCCTGGGTCACCGGCATCATGCTGTCCGGTGCCCTGGCGGCCGCCATGTCCACCGGTGCCAACCTGGCGCATACCGCCGCTACCATAGCGGTGCGGGATATCCTCTGTATTTCGGTGCTGCGCAATGCGTCGGAAAAAACCGTGGTGCGGGCCATCCAGATCGGTGTGCTGGTGGTGTCTCTGCTGGGCTATCTGTTCGCCATCTATAGTCCTGCTTCACTGGTGGCCGTGCTGCTGGGAGCCTTCGGACTGATACTGCAGCTGATGCCCATGGTGTTCGGTGCCCTCTTTATACCGAGCCTGCGCAAGGGCTCCGTGGTGGCCGGCGCCGCCCTGGGCGGTACCCTGACCCTGCTGTATCAATTCGCTCTCCCCTCGCCGTTCAGTTTTCATCCGGGCTTCTGGGGCATTGCCCTGAACCTGCTGGTGGTGGTCCTCTGGCAGCGACTGCTTAATAGCAAGACTCAGACCCTGGCCTCCAAAGCATAAGGTAAATATATGTATATCAACGAGTTAATTACCAGCGCCATCGACAGCGTATATGACGGCATCGAGCTGCTCTACAAGGATATTCACCAGCATCCGGAGCTGCCCTTCGAAGAGTTCGAAACCAGCCGTAAACTGGCCGAGCAGTTGCAACAAGCGGGCTTTGAAGTGGCCACGGGTATCGGCAAGACCGGCGTGGTCGGCCTGTTGCGCAACGGCGACGGCCCCTGCGTGATGCTGCGGGGCGACATGGATGCCCTGCCGATCCGCGAGCAGACCGGGCTGGATTATGCCAGTTGCAAGCAGACAGCTTCGGGCACCCCGGTGATGCACGCCTGCGGCCACGATCTGCATGCCAGCTGCCTGGCCGGTGCCGCCGCCGTGCTCCATGCCCTGCGGGAGCACTGGCAAGGCACCCTGATGATAGTGCACCAGCCGGCGGAAGAGATTTTCGGCGGCGCCCAGGCCATGCTGGCCGATGGCCTCTATGAGCGCTTCGCCCGGCCCGACGTGATCCTGGGGCAGCACAACATGCCGGCCTTGTCCGGTATGGTCGGCCACCTGGCCGGTCAGACCATGTCCGCCGCCACCACCCTGGGCGTGACCATACACGGCAACGGGGGCCACGGCTCCATGCCGGCGCAGACAGTGGATCCCGTGGTGATTGCCGCCCATGCGGTGGTGCGGTTGCAGACCATTGTTTCCCGCGAAGTGGAGCCAAGCGAGCACGTCGTGCTGACGGTAGGCAAACTGCAGGCCGGCACCCAGGGCAACGTGATCCCGCACAGCGCCGAGCTGGAAATCAATGTGCGCAGCTTCAGCGATGAAGTGCATGGCAAGGTGATAGCGGCGATCAAGCGTATCATCGATGCCGAGTGCCAGGCAGGCCGTTCACCCAGGCCCGCGGAATACCGGGTGCTGACGGAGACCATCAGCCTCAATAACGACGAGGCGACGGTAGCCAGGCTGCGCCGGGCCCATGGGGATTTCTTTGGCGGCGAGCAGATCTTCGAGATGAAACGCCTGGGTGGCAGCGAGGACTTTCCCTATTTCGGCAATGCCGCCGCCGGCGGCTTTGGCGGAGAGGATATTCCCTACGCCTACTGGTTTATCGGTGCCGCGACGCCGGAAAACTGGCAAACCACCACCGGAGACAAGGCCGCCGAGCGCATGATGCAACTGCCCATGCCCCATTCTCCCTACTATGCACCGGACCGTCAGCCTTCGCTGATCACCGGCATGGCGGCCATGGTGACCGGGGCGCTGACATTTCTCGAGTCTTGAGACCCGCCTTGTCTCTCGCCCGGTGAACAGGGAAATACTCCTGCTCACCGGGCGTGACGACGCCATTATTGGGCAGCTTCCGCCCCCTCTGACAACTGCCCTACCCCCGCCTGTCGAAACGCCTTGGGCGAACATCCGGTCAACCTGCGAAAGAAGCGTGAAAAATAAGCCGGCTCGCTGAACCCCAGGCTGTCGGAGACCTGAGCTATGGTCATGGCCGTATAGATAAGGTTGCGCTTCGCTTCCAGCAACAGCCGCTGGTGAATAAACTGCAGCGCCGTTTGCTGGCCCAGCTGATGACAGATGCCGTTCAGGCGCACCACAGAGATCCCCAGGCTGGCGGCATACCTCTGAACCGGCCATTGTTCATGATAATGGCGTTCTACCAATCTGGAGAAGCGGGCAAAATAGGTATGTCCCTTGGATCGCAACTCACTGAACGCATGCTGCTCCATGCTTCTCCGTTGCAACCAGGTCAGCAACAGATTGAGCCAGGCTTCCAGCGCCAGCTCCCTTCCCGGCGCATGATGGCCGTATTCCTGCTCCAATGAATCAAACAGGGCGTCGAGAAACGCCTTGTCCTCTCCTATCACCAGGCTGAGCGAAGAAGAGCCAAAGGCGAGCGGCATGTTCATGGCCAGCTCGAAGCGAGAAATCAGGGGACTCGCCAGTGTCAGGACACAGCCGCGCACATCCTGAGAAAAACGGAAACCGTGCACACACAAGGGCGTGACCCATTGTAGTACAGGCTCTTCGACTATACTGACATTGCCCTCGATATTCAGCTCGACTTGGCCCTGCTGTACATAGAGCAGCTGGTACAGATCACTGTGCCGGTGTGGCTTGATTTCCCAGTCATGCTGGCTGCTGCGCTGGGCGATGGACTCATAGTGCAACAGGTCGGGAGTCAACCAGTTCCCCTGCTCTCCATAGAGCTTAAAAACCGGAATCCCCCCGCCCATATTTTCTCCTGACATGTAAAAAGTCCAATTATAACTATCAATAGTCCCTGTTTATTAGCTCGATTTTAACTAAAAATACAACTTAATAACACAGGGGTAACCGGTTGATGCCGGCCATGGAGGAAAGACATGAAAACACAAGTCGCTATTATTGGAGCCGGCCCGGCGGGTCTGCTGCTGGGCCAGTTGTTGCACAAGGCAGGCATCGACAATGTGATTGTCGAGCGTCAGACCCCCGAGTATGTGCTGGGTCGGATCCGTGCTGGCGTGCTTGAGCAGGGTATGGTTGACTTGCTGCGCGAAGCCGGTGTCAGCGAACGGATGGATGCCGAAGGCCTGGTACACGAAGGCTTTGAACTGGCACTCGATGGCCGACTGGAGCATATCGATCTGAAAACCCTGACCGGCGGCAAGACAGTGATGGTCTACGGCCAGACCGAGGTTACCCGTGATCTGATGGCCGCCCGCGAAGCCTGCGGCGCCAAATCCATCTATCAGGCCAGCAAGGTTCAGCCTCATGGCATGAAGAGCGACAACCCTTATATCACCTATGAAAAAGACGGTGAAGCCTATCGTCTGGACTGTGACTATATCGCCGGCTGTGACGGTTTCCACGGCGTGTCGCGCAAGTCGATCCCGTCCGAGGTGCTGACCGAATTTGAACGGGTCTATCCTTTCGGCTGGCTGGGTCTGCTGGCGGATACCCCGCCGGTACACGATGAGCTGATCTACGCGCGTCATGAGCGTGGCTTTGCCCTGTGCAGCATGCGCTCATCCACCCGCACCCGTTATTACGTGCAGGTGCCGGCGACAGAAAAAGTGGAAGACTGGTCCGACGAACGCTTCTGGGACGAACTGCGCAGCCGTCTTCCCGCCGAGCAGGCAGCCAAACTGGTGACAGGCCCATCACTGGAGAAGAGCATAGCGCCGCTGCGCAGCTTCGTGGTGGAGCCGATGCAATACGGCAAGCTGTTCCTGCTCGGCGACGCCGCCCACATAGTACCGCCTACCGGTGCCAAGGGGCTGAACCTGGCCGCCAGCGACGTCAATACCATGTATCGCATCCTGGTCAAGGTCTATCAGGAAGGCCGCACCGACCTGCTGGAGAAGTACTCCGAAATCTGTCTGCGCCGTATCTGGAAGGCAGAGCGCTTCTCCTGGTGGATGACCAGCATGTTGCACGACTTCCCGGAAAACGACGCCTTCACCAAGCGTATGTTGCAGACCGAGCTGGAGTATTTCGTCGGCTCCGAAGCCGGACGCAAGACCATAGCGGAAAACTACGTCGGCCTGCCCTACGAAGATATAGAGTAATACCAATCCCACTAAACAAATGATCTATTTCATTTTTGTATAAAAGTCGAACAAAGGGCCCGCTCCGCCGACTCGCCGTAAACCCATCCCTGGGGGCTCAGCCGCGCCATCCGTGGCGCGGATGGTCGGCTGAGCAGATCCCTTTGTCCTCCTAGATGCAGCAGAGTCGCCTGTTGGTGCTGCGGTGTTCAAGAAGGGGCAACAGAGAACGATTTCCACGACCGTGAGCTCGGAGAATCCGTTACCGAAATGTAAGGGGAGAATTCCGGCAGCCGACTTGAAGAGGAGATGAACTATGGGTCAGGGCGGTATAAGTGCATAACAGCTGCTTATCGTTCAAGCAGAGACCTGATGTTAAATGCCGGCCAGCCTCGCTTACAGACGTTCATAATCATCTAACCGATAACGATACTTGTCGGCCAAGCGCCGATTTGCCATTATCGAGGGCGAAACCCTTGTTTTGGGTGAAATTACTGTTGCCAGAGGAAACTAAAACCATGCCAGTATTATTGCAAATAGATTTCAAATTCCCCAAAGAAATGATGGGCGACGCCCTTACAGAAGGAGCTCGGGAGCTGGCTCACTCCATTAATCAGGAACCCGGCTTCATCTCCAAGACCTGGACGGAAAATGCCGAAACCGGTGAAGCAGGCGGTATCTATGTATTTACCGACAAGCTGCTTGCCGAGCAGTATGCCCAGATGCACAGCCAGCGTGTCGCGGCGATGGGGGCCACCGAGATCCGGGCAAAAACCTTCGATATCAATACGGCGCTCACCGATATCAACCGAGGCCACTATACCGTCTGAGTAATACCAGCCCGATTGATATGTGGGAGCCGATCTCTGTTCCCTCTCCTTAAGCACCGAGTTGTCTGCAGGGCGCTTCCACAGGCGACGCGGCAGCAGAGGGGCGGATGAAGGGGTATACTCCAGCGACCATTACATGACAGGACCAACAAAGGCTCCTGCAATGTTGGCACTCCCGCCGTCCATGGCGGTCGGACGTCATGTGCTGAGCGTTACATGGACGTACTTGCAGCGTGTCGGTGGAGTAGACCTTTCGTTCGACCTTTACCGGGCAGCTAAACAGATCAGTTATACCAATCTAAATAAAAATATGATCTATTTCAAAGCTGGACACGAGAGGAAACAGAGTCACCTCCCACGACACGCCA
>JBFGZI010000041.1:0-11658 GCA_041586855.1 Oceanisphaera sp.
CACATAAACCAGGGGGCCGGCCCAGTTGAGGAATATCTTGATCTTGTCGATGCCCTGCCAGAACAGGGCAATCTGGAACACCCAGACAATCACGAAGGCCAGCCAGGCGGTGCCGGACATGCCGAGATAGGTTTCATTGCTGCCCGGCCCCCACAGGGCGGTCAGCATCAGGGTGACGGCGGTCGAGGCGAAGTAGGTCTGTACCCCGTACCAGAAGATACCGATGATGGCCCGCAACATGGCCGGAAAGTTGGCGCCACGCACCCCCATGCTGGACCGGATCAACACCGGAAAGGGAATACCGTATTTCACGCTGGGCTTGCCGGTCAGGTTGACCAGCACCATCACGATGCAACCGGCCAGTATGATGGCCGCCATCACCGCCCAACCGTTCAGGCCGTAGGACAGGAACAAGGAGGCGGCCAGGGTATAGCCGAACAGACTCTGAATATCGTTTGACCAGACATTGAAGATCTCGAACCAGCCCCAGGTTCTGTCTTTATGCTTGATCGGGCACAGATCCTCGTTGAACAGCGAGGGGTCGATGTTTTTTATCTCAAGCTTGGAATCATCCATACCACAGGCTCCCTGAATAGATATATGGCCAATTGGCTATCACTCAGTATAAGCACGGCATGGGAGTTATCGCGTAGTTAAGGGAAAAGTTAAGGGAGAAAGTTAACGGGGAAAGACGGGATAATAACAGCACGGCGGCTCCGCTGCGGGATCCGCCGGCAAGCATGCTCAGGACCAGTCGACCCGAGCCTGGTCTTCTATTCTGTATTGTACTCGGCCCAAGGGCACATGATCGCTGATTGCCTCACGGATCTGCGCCTCTTCCTCGGCGCTGAAGCCACCACACAGCTCTATCACCTCTATGCTCCGGGTCAGCATTTCCTGGGCGGCCATGATCGCCTCTTCCAGAGTCTGCACGCCGGACACGGCGATATCGAACAACTCGCTCTTGATGCGGCCATGGTGCTTGAACAGCTCCAGATCCGCGCCTTTCACAATAAAACCATAACGACTGAGCGACATAAGCAACTCCTTTAACGAAAGCGAAATCAAACTGAATTCAGGATGCTGACACCAGAGCCTGTGTCGACCGATGGGCGCAATACAACGACGCCAGGGCGCAGGACGCCAGGCGAGCCTCGGGCGGATCGGCGCGCGAGGTCAGGATGATCGGCACCCGGGCGCCCAGCACCAGACCGGCGGCAGTGGCGCCCATAAAATACACCATCTGCTTGAACAGGAAGTTGCCCGACTCCAGGTTGGGCACCAGCAGGACATCCACCTGCCCGGGCACCCGTCCCTCGATACCCTTGATGGCCGCCGCCTCGGGCGATACCGCATTATCGAACGCCAGCGGGCCTTCCACCACGGCGCCGGGCAAGGCGCCCATGGCCGCCAGTTTGACCAGCTCGGCTGCGTCCTGGCTGGATGGCATGCTTTTGCTCACTTCCTCGGTACCCGACAGCAAGGCCACCTTGGGTTCATGCTTGCCCAGGGCATGCATGAACTCGATGGCGTTGCGGGCAATATGCAACTTGTCGAGTATCGAGGGCTGCACGTTGATCACCGCATCCGTGATGCACAGTGCCGCGTCGTGGCCTGGCACCGTCATATAGAACACATGGCTCAGGCGGCTGTCGGTACGCAGGCCCGCCGCCTTGTTGAGTACGGCCCGCAGCAGAATGTCGGTATGCACATGTCCCTTCATGATGGAATGCGCATCACCCTGGCTTACCAGCGCCACCCCCAGTCGGGCCGCTTCGGTTTCATCGTCGGCCTGCACCAGGCGAACCTGATCCAGCAACCAGCCCATGGCTTCGGCCTGACGACGCATGGTTTCGATATCACCCACCAGTATCGGCTCAATCAAGCCTTGCTCGCAGGCCATACGGGCGCTGGCCAGCGAGACCTCGTTAACGGGGTTGATCACCACAGTGGTGACCCTGGGGTGCTGACGGGCCTGTTCCAGCAACCGGGCCGGACATTCCTTGGGCGTGGTACTGAGCATGATTCCTTTCCTTCCTGACTGACAGAAAACAACCGGAGACCACTGGTGGCAATGGCATCGGGTTAGCTCCCGTGGTTCACCTCTCCATGTCGATGGTGCGGCGAGAGGGTGAGAGAAAAAGGGCTGGCTCGGCCAACCCTTTGTTGTTCTGGTCAAAGACTTCGCAGATGAATAACACTCATCTGGCTCGGCTGCCCACCACAGTGGGCAGCAGGAGCTGTTAGCAGTAGTCTTTGTACTTCTCCAGGTGACGTACCGGCTTGGACAGGGCGTCACGACGGAAGGGGTCACCCAGCTCACGGGTACAGAGAATTTCGATAACCGTGGTCTTGCCTTCCTTCTGGGCGACACAGGCGGCCTTCAGTGCCGGACCTACGTCTTCCAGACGGTCGACGGTGACACCTTCGGCACCCATGGAGCGGGCGATGGATGCAAAGCTCGGGTTTTCCAGGTCACCGGCAACGAAGCGACGGTTGTAGAAGTCGACCTGGTTCTTCTTCTCTGCGCCCCACTGACGGTTGTGGAATACAATGGAAGTAACCGGAATGTTTTCACGCACACAGGTCATGATTTCCATCATCGACATGCCCCAGGCGCCGTCACCGGCGTAGGAGATGGCGGTACGCTCGGGCGCGGCTACCTTGGCACCGATAATGGTGGGCAGGGCGTAACCACAGTTGCCGAAGCTCATGGCGGCGAAGAAAGAACGCGGCTTCTCGAAACGCAGGTAGCTGTTGGCCACGGAGTTGATGTTACCGATGTCGGTGGACACCATGGCGTCTTCCGGCATGGCTTTTTCCAGCTCGCGCAGTACCTGACGCGGGTGCAGGTAGCTGCCTTCTTCTTCGGCCTGCTCGGCGATCATGTCCAGCGAGTAGTCATCCTTCTCGTGGATCCACTCGTCCAGTTCCTGTTCCCAGGCCGCTTTTTCGGCGGCGATTTCGCTGGCACGGGCGCCCTTGGTTTCCAGGCAATGTACATTCAGCTCTTCCAGACGCTTCAGCATGGATACGGCGGCGGCCTTGGCATCGCCACAGACGCCGACGGAAATCTTCTTCACCAGGCCCAGCATCTTGGCATTGCAGTCAACCTGGATGATCTTGGCGTCTTTCGGCCAGTAATCCATGCCGTGCTGTGGCAGAGTGCCGAAGGGACCGAGGCGGGTACCCAGTGCCAGTACCACGTCGGCACGGGAAATCAGCTTCATGCCGGCCTTGGAGCCCTGATAGCCCAGAGGACCACACCACAGCGGGTGGCTGGCAGGGAAGGAGTCGTTGTGCAGGTAGCTGTTCACCACCGGCGCACCCAGGTACTCGGCCAGCGCCTTGCACTCTTCGACCGCATCGGACATCACCACACCGCCACCGGAGATGATCACCGGGTTCCTGGCGTTGGCCAGCAGCTCGGCCGCTTCTTGCAGGCTCTGCTCACCACCGGCACCGCGCTCGATGCGGATAGGCTGGGGGATTTCGACGTTGATGTCGCCGTAGAAGAAATCACGCGGAATGTTCAGCTGAGTCGGACCGTTTTCCAGTATGGCGCGGTCGAAGCAACGAGCCGTGATCTCGGCCATACGGGCCGGGTTGGCCACATGACCCTGATACTTGGTGATGGTTTCGAAGAAAGGCAGCTGTTGAGCTTCCTGAAAACCACCCAAACCCTGGCTCATGGAGCCGGTTTCGGGGGTGATACACACCACGGGGCTGTGCGCCCAGTAGGCGGCGGCGATGGCGGTCACGAAGTTGGTGATACCGGGGCCGTTCTGGGCGATACAGACCCCGTGACGACCACTGACGCGAGAATAGCCGTCGGCCATGTGGCCCGCACCCTGCTCGTGAACCGTTGGAATCAGTCGGATACCGGCCGGTGCGAAAATATCCATGGCATCCATAAAGGCAGAGCCCATGATGCCAAAAGCATCGGTTACACCGTTCGCCGCCAGTGTTTCAACCAGGGCTTCACTAGGAGTCATACGTGGCATAGCTGTCTTCCTTTTGCTGTGTCCTGTCGGTGGCGGTAGGTACCACCACCCCGGAGTGTTCAATCCAATGTTCGGTTTAAGCAGGTTTACGTTCGTTATTGTTGATTCAGGGCGAATCGCAACGGTAGCACCCTATTGGTCGTTCCCCCGGGCTTCCCCTCCCGGTCGAACCGACTCAAGCAAATGACGCCTGGTGACCTGGGTGCGATTCACTGAGGACTAGAGTAGGAACTGGGGGTATCTCTGAATAGGACCAGTTACGTAACAAGCGTTACGCCAGAAAATAAATTCATATTATTCATAAACTTAAAATAAAAAAGGCGCTCTCTCGGCGCCTTTTTATTAACATTATTAAAACATTTATTGTCGAGTACTAATCAAGAGGCAGCCCGACAGGGGAAAATCAGACCATGTCTTCAATCAGCTCCACCAGTGCCTTGATGCCCGGTCGTATCTTGTGGGCCGGGATCGAGGAGTAGCCAAGGCGAAAATAATTGAGCGGCGCCGGCTGTTCCAGAAAATGAATATCACCGGGCTCGATCAGTATGCCTCTGTTGGCCGCCTCCTTGCGTAACAGCCGGCTGTCCAGCCCCTCCGGACCCTGCACCCAGTAACAGGATCCGCCGAAGCTGGGCTGACGGCTGGCCGAAGGCAGGTATTCGTTCAACGCCTCCCCCATTTCCTGCCAGCGCTCCTCGTAGGCCCTGGCGATATTCATGATCAGGGCATCGTGATAGCCCCGCTCCAGAAATAGCGCCACAGAACGCTGATTGTTGGCTGCCGGGTGGCGCAGTATCAGGCGGCGCAAGGCCCGGGCCTCGCGGATAAGCTCGGCGGGTCCCACCAGGTAACCCAGCCGCAGCCCCGGTGCCAGTGTCTTGGACAGGCTGCCGACGTACAGCACCCGATCATTGGTATCCAGACTCTTCAGTGCCGGTATGGGATTGGACTTGAAGTTACTCTCGCACTCGTAGTCATCTTCTATGATCAGAAAGTCCTGCTCGGAGGCCTTTTCCAGCAGGGCGTAGCGTCGCTCCAGCGGCATGGTCACCGTGGTCGGGCACTGATGGCTGGGGGTGGTAAACACCGCATCACAACCGTCGAGGCGCTCGTCGACGATCAGCCCCTGTTCATCGACCGGCAGACCGCGCACCCGGGCCGGATTCATGGTAGCGATATTGCGGATATCCACATAGCCTGGCTCTTCGATGCCGATGGTGCTGTCCTTGTCCAATAGTAGCCGGGCCAGCATATACAAGGCCTGCTGGGCGCCGACCGTCACCAGTATCTGATCCGCCGAGGCCCAGACCCCGCGTCGTGGCAGCAGCCGGGTGCGGATCTGTTCGATCAACAGCGGATCATCCGCATCGAAACGATCCGAGGCCCAGTCGCGGATCGCCGGCACGCTCACCGCGTCCCGACAACACTCGCGCCAGTGATTGCTGGGAAACAGGCTGTTATCGATCTGACCGTAAATAAAAGGGTAGGGATATTTCTGCCAGTCTTTGGGCTTGGTGATGTTGTGCTGGTGGCTGGGGGTAATCTTGAATTTGTGTGCCCAGTCCGGCGAAGAGCCTCCCTCTTCATGGCTGCTCTGTTGCGGCAGTTCCAGCTGGCGAGAAAGGATATCCGGATTGACGAAATAACCACTGCGCTCCCTGGCGATCAGATAACCGTCGTCCAGCAGATGTTCATAGGCCAGTACTACCGTATTACGGGCAATACTCAGCTGCTTGGCCAACTTGCGGCTGGAAGGCAGGGGGTTGTCCTGGGGAATATTGCCGTTAAGGATGGCGGCGGCAATCTGCTCGCGCAGCTGCTGCTGCAGACTGGTGGTTTTTTCCGTGGAGAAATGAAACAACGGGAACATGAAGCGACTTACCTGTCTACGAGTGGAAAAACAGACGCAAACATGCCGGAGCCATGATGCGTCATTGGATTACACCCTTGTAACTCAATGAACGCAAAAGTAAAGCTCCGGCATCACAGGCTGTTATCTCGGTTTACAAATGCTCGTCTTGCAGATGATACCAGTGATACAGCATCCGCTGACCCATTCGGCGGAAGGGCGAAAACAGGTGTCCCGGCAAGCTCGTATTGTAAATCGGCAGCTCGAAGCCTTCCTTGATACCCGCGACACGCTGGGCCATGCGCCGACCGGCGTGGGCCGCGAACATGACACCATTGCCGCCGTAACCCAGGGCGTAATATACCTGCTCCTTCTCGTCTGGCTGGGCGATTCGCGGCATCATGTCGTGACTCACATCCACCCAGCCCCACCAGGAGTAATCCACCTTGATACCGTTAAGCGCCGGAAACTTGCGGTGCATGCCGTCAATAAGCAACTGCAGATGCTTGGGGTTGGCCGCATCGCTGCCGGTAATGGAGCTGCGGCTACCAATCTGCAAACGGTTATCCGGCAGCTTGCGGTAATAATGCCGCAGGGTGCGGGTATCGGTGATCACCTCGTTGGTCTGGAAATTACAGGCAGCAATTTCCTGATCCGTCATAGGACGGGTCACCAGCGAGTTGGACAGTATCGGCATTATCTTGCTGCGCAAGCTCTGATGTAGCCCCTGTGAGGTATAACCGCCGGTCGCCACCGCCACGGCCCGGGCGCGTACTATACCGCCCGGCGTCTGCAGATAATGAATGCCGTTCCTGGTTTCCCAGCCGGTCACCGGGCTGGACGGATGTATGGTCGCCCCCAGCTCCCGCGCCATGCGCTGATAACCGTGAGCCAGCTTGAGCGGGTGCACACCGATGCCATCCGGCTCGTGCATGGCGCCCACCGCCTCGGCCTCGTCAACATAGTTGCGACTCAGGGTGGCCTTGTCGAGCATCTCGGTCTCATAACCAAACTGATTCCGCAGCACCTTGGCTTCGGCTTCCAGCTTGCGCATCGCCTTGTCTTTGTGGGCGATATACAGGTGACCGCCATCCTGGGGATTACAGTCGATATTGCCGTCTTTTATCAGCCCCTTGAAGGTATCGAAGCCTTCCCGCACCTCTTCGTGCATCTTGCGGGCGGTGTCCAGACCCCAGCGCTGTATCCACTGGGAGCGAGTCAATCGGCCCGAGGCGTTCTGGGCCTGACCACCGTTGCGGCTGGTACAGCCCCAGCTGATCTGGTTGGCTTCCAGCACCGTGGCCTTGATACCGTGTTCCTTGGCCAGAAAGACGGCACAGCTCAGGCCGGTAAAGCCGCTGCCGATAATGGCCACGTCCACATCCACATCCTGGCTGATGGGGCCGTCATCTTCCGGCGGCTCGCCGGCGGTGGCTACCCAGTAGGTGGGCGCATACTGCTGACCACGCCCCGGCGTGGCCGCTACCAGTGGATCGTAGGTGGGATCATAACTGTCCAGCACCTTCTTGGGCTGAGCAGTCTGGCGGAGCTCCGCCTGGGTTTTGTTGGCAATATCCATATTCGTGTTCCCCGGATGAAAGATTGAAACCCTGGTGTGATTTACTTGGGATCCAGCATAGGGCGGTCTTTACGGAAGGCCTGCTTCAACACCAGCTTGCCGTCTTTCAGGGTGAAGATATCGACGCCGTCGGCTTCGATACGCTTGCCATCCGGGCCGGTGGCACAGAAGGTCCACTGGGACACGCCCTTGTCGCCGGCAGCAAAGTGACTGGTACTCTGCCAGCTGACATCGGGATAGGTGGTCCACACCTTGACGAAGGCGGCCGCCACGGCGGCGGCGCCATTGAAACGGGTGCCGTACGCTTCGGTACCGGCTGCACCTTCGAACACACAATCTTCGCTCATGCAGGCCATGACGCCCTCGATATCGTGACGATTGAAGGCGGCAAACAACTGTTCGAGCAAGGCGACGGTGTTCTGATTTTCGGCTGACATAACATTCTCCCTTGGCAGCCCCGGCTGGGCTGTGCGATGACCATAAACTCAACAGCGGTTGCTGTTGTTTACATGTTCACAACATTAGGAGTCGGGCGACCATGTCGGTAGCGCCAGTTGGACGCCGTGACTTGGACCACGACATGATCGGGGTCCAGATACGGCAAAAGCGCCGCTACAAGGCAGCGGATTTAATGGGAAATAACCGGGAAGGAAGCACAAAAGTGGCGGAGCCTGATACGGCTCCGCGCTCAGGGAGATTAACGACTACGGTCTTATGGTCTAACGACTACGGCCGTTTTTTTTCTTTGCCACACCGGAAAACACCACATGCAAATCGGTCGAGGCGGACTCGTTATCCAGGTTCAACTTGCCTTCGATATGGTTCAGGTGTTCCGTCATCATGGCGATGGCCCGCTCCGGATTACCGGACTCGATAGCCTTCAGTAAGCCGTCATGCTCGTTGAAGGAGCAGTGCGCCTGATGCCCCACTTCGTACAGGGCAATGATCAGCGAGGTTTGTGACACCACACTGCGCTGAAAGTTGAGCAGTGGCGTATTGTTGGCCATACGAGCCAATTCCAGATGAAACTCTCCCGATAGCCGAATCCCCGAGCCCCGGTCGCCACGGGCGAAGGCATTCTGCTCTTCCTGCACCATGATGCGGATGCGCTGCAGACTCTCGGGCGTGGCATTCTTCACCGCCAGCTCGATCACCGCCAGCTCCACCACCCGGCGGGCCGCGAAAATCTGCCGGGCCTCTTCCACACTCGGCGCCGCCACGACGGCACCGCGATTGGGTCTGATGCTGACCACCTGCTCGTGCGACAAGCGCAACAGGGCACGGCGAATAATGGTCCGGCTGACACCGAAGATCTCGCCCAGGGCTTCTTCGCTGAGCTTGGTGCCCGGCGCCAGCCGCTGTTCGAGAATGGCATCGAAGATATGTTCGTAAACAATATCATCCTGGGTATTTGAGCTCGACTTGATGGGTCTTGGCTCCAGTTGACTGAGTGAACTCATGCTGTGGATTTCCAGTTAGGGCCTGCATATACGACTCATCCTACGATAAAGGGTATACCGCCTGCTTGCCTGTTGGTTAAATTCTTGTGATCTCGTATACAATCTAACCCGGTTTTGAGCGATACGACAGCCGTAATATCAAAGTCTGTGACTAAACACAAAAAACGCCCGAGGTGGGCGCTGTTTACATCATGACTACATAAGGCTTCAGTTGAGATCAGCTTGAACCCTGACGCCGACGATAACGGCAGTCTCCGTAAATATAGGTTTCGGCGATCACCCGATCGTCGCCGAGCATCATCAGCACGAAGAGTTGTTCGAACAGATTGTGAGCATTATTCATCCGGCTCTGTATCAGCGGGGTAGCATGCAGATCCAGCACCAGAAAATCCGCCTCCTTGCCGATCTCCAGGTTACCGATGCGCTGGTCCAGACTGAGGGCGCGGGCACCGCCCAGGGTGGCCAGATACAGCGCCTTCAACGGGTGCAGCTTGTGCTGTTGTAACTGCTGGATTTTGTAGGCCTCGGCGATAGTCTGCAGCATGGAGAAGCTGGTGCCACCGCCCACATCAGTGCCCAGGCCGACCCGGATGCCATGTTCTTCCATCAGCGGCAAATCGAACAACCCCGAGCCGAGAAACAGGTTCGAGGTAGGGCAGAAGGAAATCACCGAATTGCTCTCCCCCATGCGCTCGCATTCCTCCTGTTCCAGGTGCACCCCGTGGGCAAACACCGAACGCTCGCCGAGCAGGCCAAAGTGGTCATAAACATCCAGATAACCCTTTCGCTCGGGAAACAGTTCCCTGACCCAGTCGATTTCCTGTTTGTTTTCGGACAGATGAGTCTGCAGATAGACATCGTCATATTCCTGCAGCAGCCGTCCCGCCATGGCCAGCTGTTCGGCGGTACTGGTCGGCGCAAAGCGCGGCGTCACCGCATAGAGCTGACGGCCCTTGTTGTGCCAGCGCTCTATCAAGTCTTTGCTGTCGATATAGCTCGATTCGGGGGTATCCAGCAGATAGTCAGGCGCGTGTCGGTCCATCATCACCTTACCGGCAATCATGCGCATGTTGCGCTGGTCTGATTCGCTGAAAAACGCCTCCACCGAGGCCTTGTGCACGGTACCAAACACCATGGCGGTGGTGGTGCCGTTACGCAGCAGCTCATCGAGAAAAAAGCTCGCCACCCGACTGGCGTGAGCCGGGTCGGCAAATTTGCGCTCTTCGGGAAAGGTATAGTTGTTAAGCCAGTCGAGCAGTTGCTCGCCATAGGAGGCGATCATCTCGGTTTGCGGAAAATGAATATGAGTGTCGATAAAACCGGCGGTGATCAGCTTATTTTCAAAGTGAACCACCTTGATGTTCGCCGGCTGGCGCGCCAGCACCTGATCGGCTGGACCGATATCGTTGATATGGCCATCAGCCACCACCAGTACGCCGTCTTCGTGATAGGCATAGCTGGCATTCAGCCCGACCCGTGCCGGATCGGCCAGGCTATGCAGAATAGCGGCGCGATACGCAGTCGCTTGCGTCATGTGAAGGCGTCTCCTTGAAACTTCGCATGCTTATGGTCGTATCGAGGCGGACTCATCCGCCATCACTTCCCGCTCGCTCGTGGGGGCACCGGTAGCCGTCGTCACCGGCTGCTGATAGGCGGCAATCAGCTCGCCGGCCACCGACACCGCGATTTCCGCCGGGTGCTTGCCGGTCACCTCGGGCAGGCCGATGGGACAGCTCATCCGGGCCAGAGCCGCCTCGTCGAAGCCCCGCTCTTTCAGCTTGTAATCGAAACGCTTGCGTTTGGTGCGCGAGCCGATGACGCCGACATAGCGGGCATCCCCCCGCTTGAGAATGCGGGCACACAGCTCCAGATCGAGCTGATGGCTGTGGGTCATCACCAGATAGAAGCTGCCGGCAGGCTGGCAGTCGATCTCGGCCACAGGATCATCGCTCACTACTGTGGTTACACCGGCAGGCAGCTCGGCGGGAAACTCCGCCTCCCGCTCGTCTATCCAGATAATGCGAAACGGCAGCGTCGCCAAAATGTGCACCAATGCCTTGGCCACATGACCGGCGCCGAACAGCACCAGATGATGACGGGCCCGCACCACCGGCTCCAGCATGATGGTGGCCATGCCGCCACAGCACTGGCCCAGGCTGGCACCCAGGTTAAAGCGCTCTATCTTCATCTGCGGTTCGCCCTGCATCAGCATGTTCCGCGCCAGCTGTAACGCCTTGTATTCCAGATGACCGCCGCCGATGCTGGCGTAGCAGCCCTGTTCGGTGACCAGCATCTTGGTGCCGCTGTCACGCGGGGTGGAGCCCTTGTGCTCCACCACAGTGACCATCACGCAGGGCTCACCCTTGCGTTCCAGCTCGGCCAGCACCTGAATCCAGTTGTCCTTGAACATGACTTCACCTCTACTACCAAAAGCGAGCGCTGTCTCTACTCCACAAAGGGCATCGGACAAAGGGCCCGCTCCGCCGACTCGCCGTAAACCCATCCCTGGGGGCTCCGTCGCGCCATCCCTGGCGCGAAGGGTCGGCTGAGCAGATCCCTTTGTCCTCCTTTGGGTATCCGAGCCGCCAGTTAGTGCTGCCTGCAGGCAACTCGAGTGTCAAGGAGAGGCCACAGGGATTGCCTCAGCCGACCATCACATGCCAGGGATGGCATGTGTGAGCGTTACATGGATGTACTTGTAGCGGGTCGGAAGAGGCAACCCTGTGGCCTCTTTAGCGCCAGAACCTGCTACTTGACCAGCACATC
>JBFGZI010000042.1:0-11516 GCA_041586855.1 Oceanisphaera sp.
ACCCCCTCACCCCTCACCCCTCACATTTTTTACCCGTCTATCTCGTCCATGAAAGCTTCCAGCTCTTCGTCCGAGGCCGGCTCGAATTCCTTGCCTATCTTGGTATCCTGATACTGCAGATAGAGATCCTTGGTCAGACCATAGGGATCAAGCGCGTTATCGATAATGGGCTCACGCTCTATCAGCTCGCTGCGCTGATAGAGGCCGTCGAGCGCCCATTTACCGGTGCGCAGGGCGAAACTCATCACGTCGTAGGGAAAATAAAGGCTATCGACCATGTCGCCGGAAAGCTGGCGCAGCGTGGTCGGCCCCAGCACGGGTATCATCAGAAAGGGCCCGTCGCCAATGCCCATCTGCCCCATTACCTGACTGAAATCCTTGGAACGACGCGACAGGGTCATTTTCTCCGCCACGTCGAAGTAACCCAGTACGCCGACGGTGCTGTTCACTCCGAAGCGAACCAGGTTGGTGCCGGCCCCGGGAAAATCGCCGGTGACCAGGTGGTTGACGAAACTGGCCGGCTCTTCCAGGTTGAGCACCACGTTCTGCAGTCCGTCCCTGACCGGTTTGGCCACATAGTCCGCATAGGCATGGGCCGCTGGACGCACCACAAAAGGATCCAGCACATCGTAGTTGATGACCCAGGAGGCCCGGTTGACCGGCTCGAAGGGGTCACGGGGATCGTTCGCCGTCGCCCGGCCATAATCGGCCGGTATTGCCGGTGAGAAAGGATCATGGTCCCGAGGAACATCCACACCCTCATGGGCGGCACAGCCAGTCAGGGTGACTCCCGCCATCACAATCAAGATTCGCCACATAATCTAGGCCTTATCGATTTTGTTATAATTTATTATCGTTCATGACGGACAGACTGGTCGGTCTGACAGCCTTACAAGGGCGTATCGATGAAGATGGACAGCTGACTATCTTCATCGGTGCTCAGCACGCCACTGCGTCCTTCCCAGGCATCGGTGGCGTCGGCCACGTTGCCGCTGGGGGCAATACGCGCCTTGATCACCACTGCATCCCGTCCGCTCATGTTGTTGCTGGCTACCATGGCGTCCGCATTGGACAAGGTGACGGTGAGCGGAAACGACGGCCGTTCTATACGCCGGGCCACCAGCGGCATTTCGCCGCCACTGGCGTCGATCGCATAGACGAAGAGCACGGCTCCGGGATGATAAGGCACAGCACTTGCGGCATTGACCTCTACCTCGAAACGCGGGCCTGTCATCGGCGCCTGATCGGTTTCTGCCAGCCGTTGCTCGGCAAAGGCGACCGAACGTTCAATCATGGTATAGCGGGGGTTATCCGGCGACATGCGCTGCAGAATCTGCTGCCAGCGAGCAATGGCCGCAGTCAGGTTATCCTGCTGCAAGGCCATGAAGGCAAACACCGACCAGGCTTCCAGGTTATCCGGATCCCTTGCCAGCGCATTTTTGATCATGTTTTCGGCACGCAGCGCCTCGCCGGTCATGGTCAGGGCCTCGGCATAAGGCACTATCACCGCATCCGGATTATCGGTCAGTTTTAGCGCCTTTTCCAGCGCATCGCGGGCGGTCTCGCCGTCGCGCATTTCCAGCGTCAGGCGTCCCAGCAGCAGCCAGCCACGGAAGTCATCGCCGTCCTGATGCAACTTGGTACGCAACGACTGGATCAGATCCGTCATGTCCTGCTCGGTCACTTCACCATCAGGCTCAATCAGTACCTTGCGCGACAACTCATTCAGCCGGGCGGCATTATCCTGCCACTGCACCACCCTGGGATAGGCGCCCAGCTGCCAGTAGCCCGCATAGGCCACGGCCACCACTATCAATACCGCCGGCAGCCATAACCAGATACCGTGGCGATACTGCTGCGGCGTTTCGGTGACCACGTCATCCAGCAGGCTTTTCTGCAGTTCCTGAGCCGCCGACTCCCCTTCTTCCAGCAGGCCCTGATCCCGGTCCTGCTCCAGCTCCTGCAACCGTTGTCGATACAACTGGGTGTTGAGTTGGTTACGGCTACGGCCGGACTCGGCCCGCCCTCGGGTCAGGGGCAGTATTATCACCAGTGCCAGCAGCAGCGTCAGCAGGCCGCTGGCGATCCAGAATAAGGTCATCAGCTTCTCTCTTTATCTTTGTTCAGCAGTTCGGCCAGGCGCCGTTTTTCTTGCTCACTCAAGGCGCCATCTGCGCTATTTCGCGGTTTTTTTCGGGTTCGGATCAGTACTATGCCTAATCCCAGCAGCATCACCAGCACGGGGCCGAGCCACAGGATCAGGGTCGAGGCCATTACCGGCGGCTTATAGAGAATGAAGTTACCGTAGCGGGCCACCATGAAATCGATGATTTCTTTCTTGCTGTTACCCTCGTGCAACATGGTATAGGTCTTGTCGCGCAGATCCTTGGCCAGCTCGGCGTTGGAATCGGAAATATCCTGATTCTGGCACTTGGGGCAGCGCAACTCCCGGACCAGCTCACGGAAGGTTTCTTCCTGCTTGGGGGAGTCGAACTCATAGACATCGATGGCGGCCATGGCCGGCGGTAGCCAGAGCCCCGCCAGCAATATCAGCACAGAGCATATACGCATCGCTTTACTCCATCAGCTCGAAAATCGGTTTCAGGGTCTGCTGCCACACCTGCTCGTTCACATCGCCCACGTGGCGGTAACGGATCACCCCCTGGCTGTCGATGAGAAACGTCTCGGGTGCACCGTAAACGCCCAGGTCCAGCCCCAGCATGCCGCGAGGATCGTACAGGTCGATGGCATAGGGATTGCCCAGGTTTTTCAACCAGCGCAGGGCCTTTTCCCGCTCGTCCTTGTAGTTCATGCCGACGATGTAGATGCCTTCCCGGGCTTTCAGCTCGTTAAGGTATTCATGCTCGGCA
The DNA here is from genome assembly GCA_041586855.1 of Oceanisphaera sp. Taxonomy (GTDB): domain Bacteria; phylum Pseudomonadota; class Gammaproteobacteria; order Enterobacterales; family Aeromonadaceae; genus Oceanimonas. Next base: position 2,871 of record JBFGZI010000042.1, read on the forward strand.
TAACAGGTCGGACACCAGGTGGCCCAGACGTTGAGCAGCATGGGCCGGCCGGTAAAGATATCCCGGCTGAACTGCTGGTCCGGGTTCTGCAACGAGGTCAGGGTAAACTCCGGCACCGGTTGATCCAGCAGTACCGACTCCAGCTTGCGTGGGTCGGAAAACAGCCCCTTGTACAGGAAGATACAGGCCCCCAGAAAAATCAGCAGAGGGATGGACAGGATCAGCACTCGACGATTCATACCGCCTCCTGCGTGGTTTTACCACCGAAACGATAGCGTTTGTCGACCATGGAAATAACACCGGCAATGGCCATCAGCACGGCGCCGAACCAGACCCAGCGAATGAAGGGCTTGTAATAGAGTCGCACCGCCCAGGCGCCGTCATCCAGCTCCTCGCCCAGCGCCGCATAGAGGTCGCGGGTAAAGCCGGCGTCGATGGCCGCTTCGGTCATCGGCATGCGCTGCACCAGATAGAGTCGTTTTTCCGCCTTGAGCTTGGGCAGCTCGCGACCGTTCTTGCTGACACCAATCACGCCCTTGAAGCCTTCATAGTTGGCGCCATCGGCCCGGCGCGTACCCTCGAAGGTAAAGGTATAACCGGAGAAGGTCACGCTGTCGCCGGTCGCCATGCGCACGTCCCGTTCTATGCTGTAGAGCTGGGTGCAGCTGATGCCGATGATGCTCACCGCCAGGCCAATATGTCCGAGGAACATGGCCCAGTGGCTGTTGCCCAGCTTGCGTACCCCGACACCAAAGGAATGGCGATGGGTGGCACGCACCCAGGTTTCCTGCAGGCTGGTGATCACGATAAAGGCGCCCAGACCCAGACCGACCGCCGCCCATACTTCGAAGCTGTCGGCAAAATACCAGGGCAGGAAGGCACCGATAGCCACGCTGGCCACGGCCGCAAACAACAGCTTGCCGTTGATCTCCTTCATGCTCTGGCGGCGCCAGCGGAACAGGGGACCGGCGCCCAGCAGCAGAGCGAAGGGGATGATCAGCCAGGCATAGAGACTGTTGAAGAAGGGCGCACCGATAGAAATACTGCCCAGCCCCAGCTCCTTGTGCACCAGCGGCAGCAAGGTGCCAATCAGAACCACTACCAGCCCCGCCATCAGCACTATGTTGTTGCCGAGCAGCATGCTTTCGCGGCTGGCCAGCTCGTGCTTGCCATGGCTTTTGACCTCGGCGCCCTTGATGGCGTAAAGCAGCAGCGAGGCGCCGATCACCAGCATCATGAACACCAGAATGAAGAGGCCCCGGGTCGGATCCGAGGCGAAGGCATGCACCGACACCAGCACCCCGGAGCGCACCAGAAAGGTGCCGAGCAGGCTCAGCGAGAAGGCCATGATCGCCAGCAGTACCGTCCAGGCCTTGAAGGTAGCCCGCTTTTCGGTCACCGCCAGCGAGTGGATCAGCGCGGTACCGGCCAGCCAGGGCATGAAGGAGGCATTTTCCACCGGATCCCAGAACCACCAGCCGCCCCAACCCAGCTCGTAATAGGCCCACCAGGAGCCCAGCGCTATGCCAAGGGTCAGAAAAATCCAGGCCGCCATGGTCCAGGGTCGCGACCAGCGAGCCCAGGCCGCGTCCAGCTTGCCGGTCATCAGGGAGGCGATGGCGAAAGCGAAGGCCACGGAAAAGCCCACATAGCCCATATAGAGCATGGGCGGATGGAATATCAGCCCCGGATCCTGCAGCAGCGGGTTCAGATCCCGGCCATCGACCGGAAAGAACGGCAGGGTGCGCTCGAAGGGGTTGGAGGTCACGATCACGAACAGCAGGAAGCCGACGCCGATCATGCCCATCACACTCAGTACCCGGGCCACCGCATCCAGCGGCAGGGCCCGGCTGAAGCGCGCCACGGCGGCGGTCCAGCCGGCCAGGGTCAGCACCCACAGCAGCAAAGAGCCCTCATGAGCGCCCCATACCGCGGAAATGCGATATTCCAGCGGCAACAAGCTGTTGGAGTTGGAGGCCACATAGAGCACGGTAAAGTCGTGATCGATAAAGGCCCAGGTCAGGCAGCCGAACGATACCAGCAAAAAACCGAACATGGCATAGGACAGGGGCCGTGCCAGCAGCATCATGCCGACGTTGCCGCGAGTGGCCCCGATCAGCGGATAAACACTCAGTATCAGACTCGCCGCCAGGGCGAGGATCAGACTGAACTGACCTATTTCAGGGATCATGTCCGGCTTCCTTTCAGCTGCTCTTGGGAATATTCGGGTTTGACGTGCTCTATTCCCTTGAGCGCTTCGGCCACTTCCGGTGGCATATATTCCTCGTCGTGCTTGGCCAGTACCTCAAAGGCGGTAATGGTGCGGGCGTCATCCAGATGGCCCTGGGCCACTATGCCCTGCCCTTCCCGGAACAGGTCCGGCAAGATGCCGTCGAAGATGACGGTGATCACTTCACCACCGGCGTCCACCAGATCGAAGCTGACCTTGAGGCTTTGTTGATCGCGACTGACCGAGCCCGGTACCACCATGCCACCGATACGCAGGCGCTGGCCCACTTCCGGCTTGAGCTTGGTGTCACCCTTGCCCTGTACCAGTTCGGTGGGGGTGTAAAACAGATCGATATTCTGCTGCAGGGCATAGAGTACCAGCCCGGTCATTACCGACAGCCCAACCACCACCGACAACAGCAGGGCCATGCGTTTTTTACGCCTAGGGTTCATAAGGTATTCTCCAACTTCTGGGCGGCTTTACGACGGGCCGCCCGGGCCTGTTTCTGTTTCACTGCACGCAGCAGGCTTTTTCTGGTGGTCAGGGTCGACATCACCAGCGCCAGCAGCGCAAAAATGGTCAGACCAAAAGACAGCCACACATAAAAGCCGTAGCCGCCCATGGCCCAGAATGCGGACCAGCTATCAAATTTCATCCTGTTCCTCCGCCAGCTTCAACACCCAGGGTCGATGGGACTCGCGCCGGATCAATTCGTTGCGCAGCCGCATCAGGGTCAGGGCCCCCAGAAAACAACTGAAGGCCAATATCATGATCAACAAGGGCCAGAGCATCTCGTTGGAGATGGATGGCCGGTCAAACTTGGTGATGCTGGCCCCCTGATGCAGGGTGTTCCACCACTCCACCGAGTAATGAATGATGGGCAGGTTGATCACCCCCACCATCGCCAGAATGCCCGCGGCACGGCCGGCCAGCACCTTGTCGGAAATGGCGTTATAGAGGGCGATGACGCCCAGATAGAGGAACAGCAGTATCAGTTCGGAGGTCAGGCGGGCATCCCATACCCACCAGGCTCCCCACATGGGCTTGCCCCAGGCGGCACCGGTAAAGAGGGCGATGGCGGTAAAGACGGCGCCCACCGGTGCTATGGCCGCCACCGCCATGTCGGCGGTCTTGATCTGCCATACCAGGCCGATGAAGGCGGCGATCGCCATCGAAGAATAGGCGCCCATGGAAAGAATGGCGGAGGGCACATGAATATAAATGATGCGAAAGGAGTCGCCCTGCTGATAATCCGCCGGCGCAAAGGCCAGCCCCCAGACCAGGCCGATGATAAAGGACACCACACTGAACACGGCAAACCAGGGTAACCAGAGGCCGGCCAGCCGATAGGCTTGCTCAGACTTGGCGTAGGGATGTAACCATTTCCACATGTTGCTCACAGACCTTTTGTATTGAAAATTGTTTACATAAATTTGGTTAGCAAAGAGCCTAAGATATCCCAAATTCGTTGTTCAAGACACTACATCCTCAGTTGACACTCACTCGCAGCGCCGAAGCGATGGCAAAGGGCGCCAGGGTGATACTTCCCACCAGCATGGCCGCCAGTATCGCCAGCTGGCCGTCGTACGGCGCACCAAAGGCAGCCGCCTCTATGGCCGAGGTGGCAAAGATCAATACCGGAATATACAGCGGCAAGGTCAGCAGGCTCAAGAGCACGCCGCCCTTACCGATGCCCACGGTAAGCGCCACCCCGATAGCGCCGAGCAGGCTAAGAATCGGCGTACCCAGCAACAGGGTCCAGAACACGGCCTGAAAGCCCACCATGTCCAGGCTCAGCAGCACCGCCACCAGGGGTGACAACAGCAGCAGCGGCAAACCGGTCAACAGCCAATGTGCCAACACCTTGGCCAGCACCAATACCCCTAAAGGACAGGGCATCAGCATTAATTGTTCCAGGGTACCGTCAATAAAATCGTCGCGGAACAATCGTTCCAGCGCCAGCAGCGACGACAAGAGCGCCGCCACCCAGACGATGCCGGGGGCGATGCGCGCCAGCAGGGTCGGCTCCGGGCCTATGCCTAACGGAAACAGGGTGATGACGATAACGAAAAACCACAGGGGGTTGAGAATGTCGGCACGCCGACGAAGGGCCGAGACCAGCTCGCGACGCAGCACCCCGGTAAACATGGATCTCATACGAGCCCCTCCTGATAGGGGGTCAGCTGCAGGGTGCGTGCCCGGCTGGCGCAGAGAGAGAGATCCTGGTGAGTGGTGATCAGCACCATGCCGCCAGCATCGGTATGATCCAGCAGCAGCTGCTCCAGCACCCTGACGCCGTGCTTGTCGATGGCGGTGAAGGGTTCGTCGAGGATCCACAAGCGGGGACCGCCCAGCCACAACCGGGCCAGCGCCACCCGCCGTTTCTGACCGGCCGACAGCTGGCCAGCAGGCTGATCTTCCAGCCCCGCCAGGCCCACCATGGCCAGCACCTGCCACAGGTTGGCGGTGCTGTCGGTATGGTGCATGCGGCGGAAGAAGGCCAGGTTCTCGAAGGCGGTCAGTTCGTGTTTGATACCGGCCTGATGGCCGAGGTAGAGCAGGTCCTGATGGTAGTCGTCTCTATTCTGCTCTATGTTCTCGCCCTGCCAGCACACCTCGCCACCGTAAGGGCGAGACAGGCCTGCCAACAAGCGCAGCAGACTGGTTTTACCGACGCCGTTGGGGCCGGCCACCTGCACCAGTTCGCCGGGCGCCACCGTCAGAGACAAGTCACCGAATAAGGTGCGCTCTTCACGGACACAGGTCAAGGCTCTGGCTTCAAGCATAATTGTTGGAAATTCAGACCATTAAAAATGGGCGCCAGTCTAGCACATGGTACCCATTTATGCAGAAAAAAAGCGGAGGGAAAAGCCGCATCCAGTTACCATGCCAATACCATCCAATAAGATACCGAGGCATGGCCGGCATGACCGATGTGGCAGTAGTACTGCTGATTGCGGTGAGTTAAAACGCCGGGTGACTCAGGGGTTCTCGGGCCACCAGGATACCGTTGCTGTCGGCATAGAGATAATCACCGGGGTAGATGGTGACACCGGCAAAGGTAAGCGGCACATCTACATCGCCCTGACCCCGCTTTTCGGTTTTCATCGGGCAGGTCGCCAACGCCTTGACCCCCAGGGCCATACTGCCGATGGCACCGGCATCGCGGATAGCGCCGTTTATTACCACGCCTTCCCAACCATTTTCGACCGCCTTCTCCGCCAACTGATCGCCCATCAGGGCCCGGCGTAGCATGCCGCCGCCATCCACCACCAGCACCTTTCCGGTACCCGGCGTGGCCACCAGATCCCGCACTCGGGAGTTATCCTCGTAGCAACGCACCGTGACCACTTCCCCCCAGAACACCTCCTCTGCACCATAATCCTTGAACAAGGGGGCCAGTATCTTTACCTTGTCGCCGTGTTCGTCACATAAATCTGGCAATAAATCCAACATGTTACACTCCTTATGACTGCAGTTTTGTCCACTCGTTCCCGTTCTGCTCCATACCGCAGGGGCTTTGCTTCAGATTAGCCTGCCCTCGAGCCGGCCGAAAGACAGGGGCTTTCTTAGCCTCAATTTTAACATTTGGCGATATTTGTCAACCTTTCTCTTGACCTCAATCAGTCTGGTCCCTAAAACTATTTAACATTATCGGCTGCGGGCTGTTGTTATGCCCCTGTTAACTGTTAAAATACGGCAACTTTAGGTAATGGACCTCTGTTTGCCCCGCCTGTCTATTTTTTAGGCGTGAAGCAGTAACTGCATGGGATGCGAATAAAACGGCTCAAAGAAACAGGGTCACCGGACCTATGTCTTACCTACCCCTGGCGGTAACGTAATGCAAGGAAGTGATGCGGTAGAGTGAACAAGCGGCACCTCCCTTCCAGCTCCGGTAACTGTTGATACTGAATTCTATTTACATCTAAAAAACAGGTAAGCTCATGCAGACTCCTCACATTCTGATCGTCGAAGACGAATTAGTTACCCGCAATACCCTGAAAGGCATTTTCGAGGCCGAAGGCTACGCCGTACTGGAAGCCACCGACGGTGAAGAAATGTACAAGGCGCTGTCCAGCAACAAGATCAATCTGGTGATCATGGACATCAACCTGCCCGGCAAGAATGGCCTGCTGCTGGCACGCGAACTGCGCGAGCAACACAACCTGGCGCTGATGTTCCTGACCGGTCGCGACAACGAAGTCGACAAGATCCTGGGCCTGGAAATCGGCGCCGACGATTACATCACCAAGCCGTTCAACCCGCGCGAGCTGACCATCCGGGCCCGCAACCTGCTGAGCCGCACCATGCAGACCCCGGAAACCCAGGAAGAAGAAAAGCAGGTGGAAGCCTATCGCTTCAACGGCTGGACCCTGGACATCAACAGTCGCGCCCTGCTCAGCCCCAACGGTGAAATGTTCAAACTGCCGCGCAGCGAATTCCGCGCCATGGTGCACTTCTGTGAAAACCCGGGCCAGATCCAGAGCCGCGCCGAACTGCTGAAGAAAATGACCGGCCGCGAACTCAAGCCCCACGACCGCACCGTAGACGTAACTATCCGTCGCATTCGCAAGCATTTCGAGTCTATTCCCGACACCCCGGAAATCATCGCCACCATCCACGGCGAAGGCTACCGCTTCTGCGGCGACCTGGAAGGCTGACAAACGACAAAAGGCCCGTGAAGGGCCTTTTTTATTGCCTAACGCTCAAGCTTAGTCATACCAGCATGGAGTTAAAGAGGCCTGATAGATTTTTTGAAATCAAACGATTGTTTTTAAAGAAAAAGGCTGGATTTTGGAGCGGGCGATGGGAATCGAACCCACGTATGCAGCTTGGGAAGCTACCGTTCTACCATTGAACTACGCCCGCTTTGAGGAGGCTTCACTATAGACCTTTTTGCGCTGGCGGCAATGCCCGAATGCTTGATTGTTCAAGGAATAGTCTATTGATGAAGTATTAGAAATTTATCCACAGTTCTGCGTTGCCTCACATATTCCATTTGGTCGAATGAATTCGGCCCTTACGAACACTCAGCTATTCTCGGCCAAATTCATTCGACCTTCTGCGTCGCCTTGTGCAGAATAAGCTCAGCTTCTTTTTCTGACTTAAGGACTTGTCTTATGCGTCTTCTCGGGGTTTCTCTGCTGGCAGTTGTGTTGTCCGGTTGTGCGGGCTGGGGGTTCAACAGCAACGTGTCGCCTGATGGCATCAAGGACTATTACAAGGGTGACGGGGTACGGCTGTACAGCAAGGCCGACCTGGAAGGCGTGAATTACGTCACCCTGGGCTCGGTGGAAGGCGAAGCCTGTCAGATACAAGCCGACGAGGCGCCACCAAAAGAGGCGGATGCCCGCGCCCATGTGCGTCGCCGGGCGGCGGACATGGGGGCCAACGGTCTCTTGCTGGACCGCTGTATTCGCTTCGATGACATGCCCGGTTGTATCGAGCAGGTGCTGTGTAGCGGTCAGGCGCTGAAGGTAGGCGAGTAAAAATGTCCTCCATCAATCTGGATCCCATCGGCATTATTCGTTCGCCCTATAAAGAGAAGTTTGCGGTGCCGCGCCAGCCGGGCCTGGTCACCAGCGCCCGAGCGCAGCTGGAGATGCTGCCGCCCTACAACGAGCCCAGCGCCTTTCGCGGCCTGGCCGAATTCAGCCACCTGTGGCTGGTGTTCGTGTTTCATCAGACCCAGGACAAGGGGTGGAACCCCACTGTTCGCCCGCCGCGCCTGGGCGGTAACGAGCGGGTGGGCGTCTTTGCCACCCGCTCCACCTTTCGCCCCAATCCGCTCGGGCTCTCTGTGGTAAAGCTGCACGACATGTGCAAGGAAGGCAACAAGGTGTGGCTGGAGCTGGGCGGGGTGGATCTGGTGGACGGTACTCCCATCGTCGATATCAAACCCTATCTGCCCTGGGCCGATGGTGTGCCCGATGCCCACGGCGGCTTTGCGCCGGCGCCGCCGGACATCAGCATGGAGGTGCACTTCAGCCCGGCCGCCGAGCAAGCCTGCGAACGCTCCGACATTCCCGATTTGCAGCAGTTTATTACCGAGGTGCTGGTGCAGGATCCGCGTCCAGCCTACAAACGAAACGACGAGCACTGGCGGCAGTATGGGGTACGGCTGTATCACTACAATGTGCGTTACGAAGTGCTGGGGCAGTTGACGCGGGTGCTTGAGATTGAATGTGAGGGGTGAATAAAAAATGTGAGGGGTAAGGGGGGAAGAACGTGAGGGGTGAGGGGGTGGAGCGAGGAGTGAGGGGTAAAACAGACATCTGTGCGATCGGTGGTGGCTATACTCTTCGTGATATATGCCATTTTCGTGAGGCCTTATGCGCTGTCATCAAAAACTGGATGTATGGCAAGGCGCCATGCAATTGGTAACTGATATTTACCGGTTAACTGCTGACTTTCCT
>JBFGZI010000043.1:0-11419 GCA_041586855.1 Oceanisphaera sp.
GATACAATGGCGCCCTTTTTATATGAGGCGAGAAACAATGCAGCCCCTGGTTGAGTCGGTGTTCTACTGGAGTGATCTGTTCGGCACGGCTGTATTCGCCTTTTCCGGCGTACTGGTAGCCGGCCGGCTGCGCATGGACGGTTTTGGCGTCATAGTACTCGCCGCCGTGACGGCCATCGGCGGCGGCACCATTCGTGACCTTATCATCGATGCCGAGCAGGTGTTCTGGACCGCGAACAGCGTCTATCTGTGGGTGATACTGGCCACCGCCCTGCTCGGACAATATATAGCCCAGCTCCCCCGGCGGCTGCCCTGGTATCTTCTGCCGCTGGCCGATGCCTTCGGTCTGGCTATCTTCACCATTATCGGCACCGAAAAGGCACTCAGCTACGGAACTTCAGGCATGGTGGCGGTGGTGATGGGAGTGATCACCGGCGTGGCCGGCGGCATGATCCGCGACGTACTGGCACGGGAAGTGCCCATGGTGCTGCAGCGGGAAATCTACGCCACCGCCTGTATCCTCGGCGGCGTTCTCTATACCTGCTCGCTGGCGCTGGGGATCACACCGCTACTGGCCACCCTGTTCGGCATGCTGGGCACCTTCATCCTGCGAGTGGCTGCCATTCGCTGGCACCTGTCACTACCGGCCTTTTCGCTGAACCGTTAGCATGCGAAGCACCAGCAGGGTTACCTTCACCGACACGCTTCAAGCCCTTCCATGGGTCGCTCGGCACATGCCTTCCCTGGCATGTGACGGTCGGCTACGGCAATCCCTGCTGCTGCTTCGTCAAGCGTCGGCATCGCCTACCAGAGGTTGTCTGACAACTCGATGAAGAGCAAGGAAGGACAAAGGGCGACTTCTTCACGACCCTCTGCGCCAGGGACGGCGCAGTGGAGCCCCCATGGATGGGTTCACGGCGTGTCGTGAAGGAGTGCCCTTTGGCCGACGAATTTGCACGGCCTAACTGGCGGAGACCGATGCAAAAGGGCAGCCCCATGGGGCTGCCCTTTTTTATTACCGACCGTCAGCTTCAGGCTACTGTGATTCGGGCAAATTTGCGTTTGCCGACCTGATAGACCGCCTCGCCGGCCTGGACCATCAGCTTGCCGTCTTCCAGCTTGTCGCCGTCTATCTTGACCGCGCCCTGCTTGATCATGCGCAGCGCTTCGGACGTAGAGCCTACCAGACCGGCGTCTTTCAGCAGGTTGGCGATGGCGATGCCCTCGGCATCGGCGTTCAGGGTCACTTCAGGCAGATCATCAGGAATGGCGTTTTTCTGAAAACGCTGCACGAAGTCCTGATGAGCCTGCTCGGCCGCCACCTCATTGTGATACCGGCTGATGATCTCCCTGGCCAGCAAGATCTTGATATCCCGCGGGTTGGCACCTTCAAGGACCTCTTGCTTGAGGGCGGCCAGCTCGTCCAGGCTGCGACGGGACAGCAGCTCGAAGTAACGCCACATCAGCTCGTCGGACAGGGACATGATCTTGCCGAACATTTCGCCCGGGGCTTCGTCCACACCGATGTAGTTACCGGCCGACTTTGACATCTTCTTCACGCCGTCCAGACCTTCCAGCAACGGCATGGTCAGCACCACCTGCGGCGACTGGCCGGCGTCTTTCTGCAGCTCACGGCCCATCAGCAGGTTGAACTTCTGATCGGTGCCGCCCAGCTCGATATCGGCCTTGAGTGCTACCGAGTCGTAACCCTGCAGCAAGGGGTACATGAACTCATGGATGGCGATGGACTGACCGGAGCCGTAGCGCTTCTTGAAGTCGTCCCGTTCCAGCATGCGGGCCACGGTCAGCTTCGAGGCCAGCTTGATCATACCGGTCGCGCCCAGCTCACCGAGCCAGCTGGAGTTATAGACAATCCGGGTTTTTTCCGCGTCCAGCACCTTGAACGCCTGTTCGGCGTAGGTCTTGGCATTATCGGCAACCTGCTCCGGGGTCAGCGGCGGCCGGGTGCTGTTCTTGCCGCTGGGATCGCCTACCTGAGCGGTAAAATCACCGATCAGCAGCAGGACCTCGTGGCCCAGATCCTGAAACTGGCGCAGCTTGTTGAGGATCACCGTGTGTCCCAGGTGAATATCGGGCGCGGTGGGATCCATGCCCAGCTTTACCCGCAGGGGACGGCCTTCCTTTAATTTGGCAACCAGCTCTTCTTCAACCAGTATCTCTTCGGCACCACGCTTGATTTCCGCTAACGCCGCTTCCAGCTGGGACATGACCACTCTACTCCTGTGCTGTGCACCTGAATGGCTGTTCCGAATACTGTCTGCTACCCGGAACAACGATTTAGACGATCCAAACAAATTAAGGCAAGCATATTACTGGAATGGCGGATAAATTGGAAAGGCTGTAAAATCTGGGACTGATTCAGGGAAGAGTATCGCATGTCCGTTATTAACAGACTCAAGTCATTGCCCCGCGGTCATAAAATCGCCCTCGGACTATTGAGCGCCGCCATGGTGGTGCTGATCATGATGCCAACGGAACCGGCTGTGGCCAGCAGTAATCGAGCCGATCTTCCCCTGCCACCGGTATTGCAGGGCACACGCCAGCCACTCGAGATGGACGTGAAAGACCTGCCAATGGTCGACAATCATCTACCCGTGCGAGAGCTGGTGGTCAAGGTCAGCCGGGGCGATACCCTGTCCTCGATTTTTGCCCGCCAGGGACTGTCTTCCGCCCTGTTACACGATATCAGCCAGCTGGGCACCCATGCCGAGTCGCTGCAAAAAATCCATCCCGGAGAACGCCTGACTTTTTCCTTCGACAAAAAAGGACGTTTTGTCGGCCTCAGTTATCCACTGGATGCAGCCCGCACCCTCGACATCCGCCAGAGCGGTACCGAGCTGCGCAGCCGCATCGTCAGCGTCCAGCTGGAACACCGTACCCAGTACGCCCAGGCCTCGGTCAACTCCAACTTCTGGAATGCCGGCGTCAGTGCCGGTTTGAGTCATGGGCAGATCATGAGCCTGGCCGCCATGTTCGCCTGGGATCTGGACTTTGGCCTCGACATCCGTGCCGGCGATCGCTTTGCCGTTCTGTACGACCAGCGCTACAAGGACGGCATTCTGGTCGACACCGGCCATATACTGGCTGCCGAGTTTATCAATCAGGGCAAGGTATACAGAGCCGTACGCCACGATGACGGCAATTACTATTCACCCGAAGGGCGGGCCATGCGCAAAAGCTTTCTGCGCGCGCCGGTCAACTTCTCCCATATCAGTTCCAACTTCAATCCGCGCCGTTTGCATCCGGTCACCGGCCAGGTCAAGCCGCACCGCGGCATCGACTATGCGGCCCGCACCGGCACTCCGGTGGTCGCCGCCGGTAGCGGCGTGGTAATCGAGTCTGGCTACAGTCGGTTCAATGGCAATTATGTGGTGATCCGCCACGACAGCACCTACCTCACCAAATACCTGCATCTCGACAAGCGAATGGTGAAAAAAGGGGAAAAGGTCAAGCAGGAACAACAGATCGGCACCGTCGGCGCCACCGGCCGGGTCACGGGTCCTCATCTGCATTACGAGTTTCTGGTTAACGGCGTGCACAAGGATCCCAAGAGCGTGGACTTGCCTCAGGCCGCCTTTCTGTCCCGGGGCGAGCTGGACAAATTTCGCCCCAGGGCAGACAAGCTACTGGCGCAGCTGAACAAGGTCAGCGAGGTGATGCTGGCCAATAACTGAAGCCGGGGGCTGGCCCCGCCGGCGCTTAGCAAGCGCTAGGGTCTGTTGACCTTAAAACCCGTCAGTGTGGCCAGTCGTTGCCGCCACTCATCGGCAACCGACTCGGGATCCTCGTAAGCTTGTGCCGGATGTTTGCCCCAGATGGGATCCGGCCAGGCGGCATCGCCGGTAAATCGGGCCACATGATGCAGATGCAACTGGGGCACCATGTTGCCAAGGGCAGCCACATTGATTTTGTCCGCCGCCAATTCGGTTTCCATCAGACGGGCCAGGGCACAGGACTCCCGCATCAGCTGCAGCTGTTCTTCTTCGTTCAACCAGTGTATTTCACGAATATCGGCTCGCTTAGGCACCAGTATCAGCCAGGGGTACTGGTTGTCTCTGGCCAGTAAGACCAGACTCAGCGGCAGCTCACCCAGCATAATGGTGTCCGCCGCCAACCGGGGATTCAGCTGAAACCGACTCACTTTTCCGCCTCGGCATGACGACGCAGGTAGGCGATAATATCGGCGGACTCGTAGAGCCAGAAATACTGACCCGGCTCCAGCTCGATGCGCAGGCAGGGCACCATGCGCTGACCACCACCGGCCAGCAGCGCCTGCAGGTGCTCCGCTTCGTTGGTGTCGCACTCACGGATATCGAGCCCCAGCTCGCCGATCACCATCTTGACCCGCTCGCAATAGGGGCACCAGGCACGTTGATACAACGCCAGCTTGTCGACGGAGTCCACCGCCGGTGCGGGCTCGTTTTCGGCTCCCTTGAGCCAGTCAAACAGGGACATAGGCCGCCTTATTTGTTGTTAAACGTAATTAAACGCTGAAAGATGAACCGCAGCCACAGGTGCTGGTGGCGTTGGGGTTGGTTACCAGAAAGCGGGAACCTTCCAGACCGTCGATATAATCGACGGTGCCGCCAATCAGGTACTGCAGGCTCATGCCGTCCACCACCATGATGACGCCGTTCTTTTCGATGACGGTGTCACCCTCGTTGGTTTTTTCATCGAAGGTAAAGCCGTACTGAAAGCCGGAACAACCACCACCTGTGATATAGACGCGCAGGCGCAGATCGGGATTTTCCTCTTCGCTGATCAAGGCCTGGATTTTATTGGCTGCCGCATCGCTCATCTGGATCGGCAAAGGAATTGCATCGCTCATCACTACCTCTTGGATTAGTTATCAACCAAAATTATCTAATACCCGAGTAAACAGTTCAAGTATTGTCCGAAGGCCATGGAGTCGGGCCCCGGTTCCCGTCAGAATTCCGGGGCCAGCACCCGGCAACAGACCCAGCGTCAAGAATACCATTATTAAGCGACGACAGTTTGGCTGGTGAGCGCCCATTCTCGGTAAGCCCGCTTTTTGCTATAGTCTGGCCACCTTGGCCGCACCCGCCGCCTCTGACCCAATTCAAAGGATACTGATATGTCCAAGTCTGACGATTTATTTGCCCAGGCCCGCCGCTTTATTCCCGGTGGCGTGAACTCTCCGGTACGCGCCTTCAATGGCGTAGGCGGCACACCGCGCTTTATCGAGCGCGCCGACGGTGCCTATATCTTCGATGTGGACGGCCAGTCCTACGTGGATTACATCGGCTCCTGGGGCCCGATGATCCTGGGCCATAATGCTCCCGTGGTACGTGAGGCGGTACTGGAAGCAGTAGAGCGGGGGCTGAGCTATGGCGCCCCCACCGGGGTGGAAGTGACCATGGCAGAAAAGGTCAACCAGCTGGTACCCTCCATGGAGCAGGTACGCATGGTCAACTCCGGTACCGAAGCCACCATGAGCGCCATCCGTCTGGCCCGTGGTTTTACCGGTCGCGACAAGATCCTGAAGTTTGAAGGCTGCTACCATGGCCACGCCGACTGCCTGCTGGTCAAGGCCGGCTCCGGCGCCCTCACCCTGGGCCAGCCCAACTCACCGGGCGTGCCTGCCGACTTTGCCAAGCATACCCTGACCGCCACTTTCAACGATCTGGACTCGGTCAAGGCGGCCTTCGACGCGGCCCCCGCCGACATCGCCTGTATCATCGTCGAGCCCATCGCCGGCAACATGAACTGCATCCCGCCGGCACCGGGCTTCCTCGAAGGCCTGCGCGCCATTTGTGACCAATACGGTGCTCTGCTGATTTTCGATGAAGTGATGTGTGGTTTCCGCGCTTCTCTTGGCGGCGCTCAGCAGCGTTTCGGGATCAAGCCGGATCTGACCACTCTCGGCAAAATCATCGGTGGCGGCATGCCGGTGGGCGCCTTCGGCGGTCGCCGCGACGTGATGGAGCATCTGGCTCCCACCGGCCCCGTCTATCAGGCCGGTACCCTCTCCGGCAACCCTGTGGCCATGGCTGCCGGTCTGGCAACCCTGAATGCCATCAGTGCGCCGGGTGTCTACGAACAGCTGGAACAAACCACCAAGGCCCTGGTGGACGGCCTGCAGGCGGCCGCCGACAAGCACGGCATTCCCTTCACCACCACTCAGGTGGGTGCCATGTTCGGTTTCTTCTTCACCGAAGAAAAGAACATCAGCAGCTATGAGCAGGTGACTCGCTGTGACCTGGAAGCCTTCAAGCGCTTCTTCCATCTGATGCTGGAAGAGGGCGTTTATCTGGCGCCCAGTGCCTTCGAAGCGGGTTTCATGTCTCTGGCCCACGGCGAGCAGGAAATCGCCCATACCCTGGCCGCCGCCGACAAGGCCTTCGCCATCATGAAAGGCTAAAGTAGAAGTCTGTCTGAACGACAGACTGACAGCTACCAGGCAAACTAGAGGACAAAGGGAACGACTCAGCCGACCGTGACATGCCAGGGATGGCATGCCCGAGCCTCCAGGGATGGATTTATGGCGTGTCGGCAGAGTTGGCCCTTTGGCCGACAGGTTCGACGTATTCACCCAGCAAGAGTGTCAGCCTACTCCGGCCGCTGGATCTCTACCAGCGGCCCTTCCAGCAACTCCACGCTGTTACCATCCGGATCCACGATAAACACATAACGCAAGCAGGTCTGCCCCGTGACCGGCGAGGGCTTGTCCGTCAGTATGCCGGCGCCGTGCAGGCCGGACAGCGCCTTGTCCAGATCATCCACCTGCAAGGCAAAGTGACGCAGCCCCAGCCGATAAGCGCTGGCCCAGGGCGGGAAAGAAGATATCTCAGTCCCATCTTCGGGACGAAAACAATAAAGCTCCAGCAAGGCCTGACCCAGTCGTAGATGGCAAATCTGCAGCTGTCCTGCGTCATCCTGCCAACGATAAACCGACTCGAACCCCAACCCCTTGTAAAAGCTTTCAGAAACAGGCAGATCACGCACACTCAGGGTGACATGATGAAAAGAAAACATGAGCAGTTCCTCCATCTCCATACTATTGAGCATATACGGAGATGAAAGCTTTCACCTTTCTGTGACCGAAGTGAGGGGTGAGGGGTGAGGGGTGATGCTCGACCAGCTCACGCCTCTCCCCTCACGATTTACGAAAATATCAGCGTGCGAAGTTGAAGATATCCTTCAGCCAGTCGCTAATCTGCTCTTCGGCCTCGGGCAGTGTCGGTAAGCTCGGTCGACAACCCCGGATCCCCGGCAAATCGGCGGCCTTGGCCGGCAACAATCGGGTTGGCTCGCAGCGGGGATCGGCCGGCATGCCATCGCTGACCGCGAAGTTGACCTGATCGATACCGGCCGGCGCCGTCAGCTCCAGCGAGTCGACACCCCGTCCATCCAGATAACGACTGTATACCCGAAGGGCACCGCTGGATCCGGTCAGACCGGTCACGCCGTTGTCGTCACGGCCCACCCAGACACTGACCAGCTCTTCGTTATCCAGACCCGCATACCAGGTATCCCGCAGATCGTTGGTAGTACCTGTCTTGCCCGCCATTACCCGGTTGGGGAATCGCGCCGCCAGATGCGCGGCAGTACCACCGCCCACCACCTTGGTCATGCCATAGAGCGCCAGATAACCGGCTTCCGGCTCCAGCACCCGCACCGCCTTGGCACCGTGTTGATACAGCAACTCACCCTGATCATCCTGAATGGCGCGAATCGACGTCAGCGGCTGATAGAGCCCCTGATTGGCCAGGGTCAGGTACATCTGATTGACCTCGAACGGGGTCAGTTCCAGGGTACCGAGCATCAAGGACGGATAGGCGGGGATCGGCTGCTGCACTCCCAGTCGTTTAAGGCCCTCGATCACCTTGTCCAGCCCGACGGCCATGCCCAGATTTACCGTCGGCACGTTCAGCGACTTAGCCAGGGCATCGACCAGCATGACCTGCCCCCGGAACTGGCGATCATAGTTGTTGGGTCGCCACACCTGCCCCGAATCGCTGCGCAGGCTGATCGGCTCATCCTTGATCGAACTGCCCAGGGTATAGCCGTTGGCCAGCGCCTCGGCATACACGGGCGGCTTGATCAGCGAGCCGATGGGCCGGCGCGCCGACAACGCCCGATTGAAACCGGCGAAGCTGGGATCGGCACCACCAACCACGGCACTGACTTCCCCTTTACGCCAGTTGGTCACCACCATGGCCGCTTCCAGATCAGACTTTTTGGTGTTGGCGCGCAGCTGCTTGAGCTGCTCTACCACCGCCTGCTCGGCGCTGTGCTGGGCGATGGGATCCAGACTGCTGAAAATCTTGAGGCCGTTCTGACGCAGAAAATCGGCGCCGAACCGCTCCTTCAGCTCCTGACGCAGCAGCCCCATGAAGCCCGGCGTCCGGCCATAGCCCATACGGCCCCGCTCAATCAGTTGCAGCGGCGTACTGCTGGCCCGCTCATAGGTCTGCCGGTCGATATGACCTTCGTTGGCCAGTAACCGCAGCACCAGATCGCGCCGCTCCTGTGCCCGCTCGGCATTACGCCAGGGATCGTAATAGGAAGGCCCTTTCACCAGCGCCACCATCAGCGCCATCTGATCCGGATTCAGCTCGCTCAGCGGCAGGCCGAAATAGAAATAACTGGCCAGACCAAAGCCATAGACGCCCTGGGCGCCGTTCTGTCCGAGATAAACCTCGTTGAGATAGGCTTCGAGGATCTCGTCCTTTTCATAGCGAAAGTCGATGATCAACGCCATGTAGGCTTCCTGGATCTTGCGCCACAGGCTGCGATCCTGGGTCAGGAAGAAGTTCTTGGCCAGCTGCTGGGTCAGGGTACTGCCGCCCTGCACGGTGCGCCCGGCCTTGATGTTGACCACCAGGGCACGCAGTATCGCCAACGGCGAGACACCGTCGTGTTGATAGAAATCACGATCTTCGACCGTCAGCAAGGCGGTGACCAGCAAGGGGGGCACCTGATCCAGCCGCACCAGCAAGCGATCTTCCCGCTGCTCTACATTGAGCCTGTCGAGCAACACCGGATCCATGCGGGCATAGCCCAGTTCCCGGCCGTTGCTCGGATTCTGCATCTGCTTCAGCCGCTGCCCCTCGAAGGTCAGCAGAATGGATCGGGCCGCCTCGGCACCATCGGAGAAATTGAAGGCCCGGCGATGAATTTCGATGCGGCTGTTGGTCACCGAATATTCACCGGGGCGACCGGGGCTGGCTACCTTGCGGTAGTTGAGCAGCTGCAGCTCCCTAAGCATCTGTGCGTGGGACAGCTTCTGTCCCGGAAACAGCTCCAGCGGCCGGCTGTAGACCAGCGCCGGCAGCGCCCACTTCTGGCCCTCGAAACGCTCCTTTACCTGGCCGTCCAGATAGATGCCGAAGATGCCCATCAGCACGGCCCCCACCAGCGCCAACTTGAACAGCAGGCCCCACCATGAACGACGCTGTTTCACGGGCTTTTTTCTCGATTTTCGGGTCTGTTTTTTTGCCATAATCAGTGCTTCATATGCCTCTTGGTGTGCCGGGTCGGCGCCGTATTGGCGGGATCATCCGGCCACACGTGTTTGGGATAGCGTCCCTTCATCTCTTTCTTTACATCCAGATAGGATCCGGCCCAGAAGGCGGCCAGATCCCGGGTGACCTGTAAGGGTCGCCGGGCCGGAGACAAGAGCTCCAGCACCAGTGCGACCCGGCCGCGCGCCAGCTCGGGCGTGGCAGACTGGCCGAACATTTCCTGCAGCCGTACCGGCAGCACGGGATCCTCGTCTTCCCGATAGCGAATACTGGCCCGGGTACCTGTGGCCAGCTCGATAGCCGCTGGTAGCAGGGTATCCAGCAATTGCCGTTGTGACCAGTCCAGCCGGCTCTTGAAAATGCCGACCCAATCGAGCCTGGACAGCTCTTCCCATCGTCCCAGCCCCGTCAGATAGGGCAACAGCCAGTGTTCTGCCTCGGCCAGCCAGCGGCTTTCGTCACAGGGTTCGAAGCCGCAATCGGCCAGTTTTTGTCCGGCCAGCTTCAATCTGAGCCAATATTGCTGGCTTGCCTCATTCAGTGGCAAGGCCGACCAGCCGCGCCGTACCAGCTCTTCCAGCAGACAACGAGCCCGCTGCTCGGGGCTGATCTTGCTCAACGGCGAGCGCTGCAATATCAGGCCACCGAAGCACCACTGGCGTTCGGCCCGCACCCGGTTGGCGTCGTTATCCCACTCCAGATGCTCCCGCTCGCCGAAACGCTCGGGCACAAACTGCTGCAATTGTTCCAGACTGACCGGTTCCGCCGCCTGGATAAATACCCCTCGCTCACCCCGCCCCAGCGCCGCCATCGCCAGCATCGGCTTGCCGAGCAGCGGGCTGCCCTGAGGCAGGTCCGCACTCAGGCCGCCGGCCAGACCATAGCGGCTCTGCTGACGCAGCAGGCCAACCCATTCGGATCTGGCATTGGCCAGCAAGGGGCCCAGATACTGGCCCGAGGGCGCACTTTCGTCCTGTTTCAGCCATTTGAACCAACGCCGGGCCGCCGGTTTCAGCCGTCCCTGACGCGCCAGCAGCTGCCCCGACAAGGGGCCATTGTCCCAGCGCCCCTCTTCCAGCATGGCCACCAGATAGACGGCGTCGGCCAGGGCTCCGGTTAAGCCCTGGCGTTGCCAGTCTTTCGCCGTCAACAGCAACTGCCCCAGCCAGGGCTCTGTGCCCAGCTGCCAGACCCGACGACCAAGTGGAGTGAGCTGTGCACCGGTCAGCAAGCCCAGGCTGGCGAGCTGGCCGCGGGCCGCCGCTAGCAGAGGCGAGGGCGGCGGCGTCAGCAAAGGCAGCTGCTCGGGCTCGGCGCCCCAGGCGGCGCATTCCAGCACAAAACTAGCCAGATCACTCTGTTCTATTTCCGCCGGTCGCCGGGGCGCCAGCCGCTCCTGTTGTTCCTGACTCCACAGTCGCAGACAGGCGCCGGGCTGCAAACGCCCGGCCCGGCCCGCCCGCTGGGTGGCCGAGGCCTGGCCAATCTGGCGGCTGTGCAGCCGAGTGATGCCGGACTGAGCCTCGAACTGTGCCTGTCGCTCCAGCCCCGAGTCCACTACTATGCTGATACCGTCGATGGTGAGCGAGGTCTCCGCCACATTGGTGGCCAGCACCACCTTGCGCCGTCCGGGTCCGGCGGGAGCAATGGCCGCCTGCTGTTCGGCCAGCGTCAAGCGGCCATAAAGCGGCCTGAGCTCGACCTCCGAGCCTGTTTTGCCGTTCAGCCAGTCCTGGGTACCACGGATTTCCCGCTCACCGGGCAGAAAAGCCAGCACGCTGCCATCAAAACGATCCAGCGCCGTCAGTATGGCCCGGCCCATGGCCTCATCCAGCCGGCTGTGCTGATTACGGGGCTGATATTCCAGCGTCACCGGAAAACTGCGCCCGGCGCTCTGCACCAGGGCCGCC
>JBFGZI010000044.1:0-11352 GCA_041586855.1 Oceanisphaera sp.
ATTTGAAATACATATAAAAACTATAAAGAGGCATCATTCGGGCATTGGCCGACATCGGTGAATAAGGCTATCATCTAGCAAATTTCGCCACTCACACGAAGCTGATGAATGATGAGCTGATCGGTCAGTCCAATGCCCTGTTATCGATACTGGAGCGGGTTTCGCTGCTGGCGCCGCTGAACAAACCAATACTGGTGGTGGGCGAACGTGGCACCGGCAAGGAGCTGATCGCCCACCGGCTGCATTATCTGTCGCCCCGCTGGCAGCAGCCCTTTATTTCCCTCAACTGCGCCACCCTGGCCGAAACCCTGCTGGAAAGCGAACTGTTCGGCCACGAGGCCGGCGCCTTTACCGGCGCGCAAAAACGTCATCAGGGCCGCTTCGAGCGGGCCGATGGCGGCACCCTGTTTCTCGACGAGCTGGCCAGCACGCCCCCCCGGGTGCAGGAAAAACTGCTGAGGGTGATCGAATACGGGGAATTCGAGCGGGTCGGTGGCAGTCAGCCGGTCCGGGTCGATGTGCGGCTGGTCTGCGCCAGCAACCAGGATCTGCCGGGATTGGCCCAAAAGGGGGACTTCAGGGCCGATCTGCTTGATAGACTGGCCTTCGATGTGGTTACATTGCCACCCCTGCGGGCCCGGGATGACGATATATTGCGCCTGGCCGAGCATTTTGCCGTGACCCTGTGCATGGAACTGGGCTGGCCGCTGTTTGCCGGTTTCAGCCCGGCAGTGCGGCGGCAACTGCTGGCCCACCCCTGGCCGGGTAATGTGCGGGAGCTCAAGAACGTGATTGAGCGCAGCCTCTATCATCATGGCCGACCGGAGGTGGCGCTGAGCGAGCTGTATCTGGATCCCTTCGCCTCGCCCTGGCGACCGGCGGCGCCAACCAGGAACAGCACCGATACCAGGCTACCACTCGATCTCAAGGCGCACCTGGTGCGGGAGGAAGTTCGGCTGCTCGGGCTCGCCCTGGAGCAGGCCCGTTATCATCAGCGACAGGCGGCCGAGCTGCTGGGCCTGAGTTACCATCAGTTGCGTGGCTTGCTGCGTAAATATGCTTCCCTGCTGCCAAGCGGCGAGCAGGAAGACCTCAAGGATTAAGCATGCGTTTATGGCTCTGGAGCCTGCTGACCACCCTGCTACTGGCGGGGTGTGACGG
Source organism: Oceanisphaera sp. (assembly GCA_041586855.1). Lineage (GTDB taxonomy): Bacteria > Pseudomonadota > Gammaproteobacteria > Enterobacterales > Aeromonadaceae > Oceanimonas. The sequence goes on from JBFGZI010000044.1 coordinate 1,162, forward strand.
CGGCAACCGACAACTGGCACAGGAAAGTCTGCTCTATTGTGTAGAAGGAACGCCACTCACCTTCAATCCACAACTGATCATCTCTACCGAAACCCTGGACGCCACCGCCCATCAGCTCTACGACCGGCTGCTGGATATCACCCCAAACAGCCAGCAGCCGATACCGGCGCTGGCCACCGAATGGGAACGTAGCGACGATGGCCTGCGCTATCGTTTTACCCTGCGCCCCGGCGTGACCTTTCATGATACCGACTGGTTCAGCCCCAGCCGTCCACTGACCGCAGAAGATGTGGTCTTTACCTTTGCCAGACTGGTCGACCCACAGCACCCTTATCATTCGGTGAGTGGCGGTCATTACCCGTTTTTCGACAGCATCGGCTGGCAGGCGCTGGTCAGCGAGGTACATGCGCTGAACGAGCACCAGGTGGAATTTGTGCTTACCCGCCCCAACGTCTCTTTTCTGACCAACCTGGCCACCGATTACGCCGTGATACTGTCGGCGGAATACGGAGAGCAGTTACTGGCGGCAGGTCAGCCACAACGGCTCGATCAGCAGCCGGTCGGCACCGGGCCCTTTATGCTGAACCAGTACCGGCCCGACGAGTTTATCCGCTATCATCGCCATCCCGGCTACTGGCGCGGCAGCGCCCGGCTGGCCCAGCTGGTATTCGACATTACCCCCAAATCCTCCAAGCGACTGGCGAAGCTGCTGACCGGCGAATGCGACGTCATGGCCCATCCGGCCACCAGCCAGCTGTCGGTAATCAAACAGCACTCCGAGCTGGCCCTGAGCTATGCCACCGGCATGAACGTGGCGGTACTGGCGCTCAATACCCAGAAAGCGCCCTTCGATGATATCCGGGTGCGCAAGGCGCTGAGCCTGGCGCTCAACAGAACGGATATTCTGCAGGCCGTGTATTTCGATATCGGCGCGCTTGCCGAGTCCTTACTGCCGCCGGTATCCTGGGGCCATGATCCCAGCCTCTTGATGCCGTTACCGGATCAGGATCGGGCCCGCTGGCTGCTGGCGCAAGCCGGCCTGAGCGAGGGCTTTGACATGGACCTGCTGGTGCCTTCCGGTGCCCGTACCTACAATCCGGACGGCCTCAAGACCGGCCAGCTCATCCAGCGTCGGCTGGCCGAACTGGGCATCAGAGTGAAACTGCTTAGCCTGGAAGAGCAGATACTGCGCCGGGAGCTGCGGCAAGGACATCAGGATGCGGTGCTGACCGGCTGGTCGGCCGATACCCCGGATCCGGACAACATGCTGCGTAACCTGCTCAGCTGCCAGGCCATTGCCGCCGGCACCAATGCCAGTCGCTGGTGCCACCCTCTGTTTGAGCAACAGCTGGATCTGGCGCTGACCGAACCACAGATGACCCGCCGTATCGGCTATTATCAGCAGGCGCAACAGCTGGCCTATCAGGACATGGCGGTGATACCTCTGGTCCACAGCCAGCGGCTGCAGGCCTATCGTAAAGAGGTCCAGGGGTTGCGACTGTTACCCTATGGCGGTGTCGCCTTTCATCAGGCCTACAAGGAGTAACCATGCTGCGTTATCTGTTGCGGCGCCTCGGCCTGCTGCTGACCACACTACTGGTGCTGACCCTGGTCGCCTATCTGCTGGAATTTAAACTGCTGGAGGATGCCCAGAGCGACTTCATGACCGGCTACCTCGCCTTTCTGCAGCAGCTGCTGGCCGGCGACTTCGGTATTTCCAGCGCCACCGGTCTGCCGGTACTGGGGGCGATCGGCCAGTATTTTCCCGCCACCCTGGAGTTGTGTCTGGCCGCCTTTACCATTTCGCTGCTGGTGGGGGTACCCACAGGTACCCTGGCCGCCCTGCGCCAGGGCCGCTGGCAGGACACCCTGATCCTCACCGGAACCCTGATCGGCTATTCGGTGCCGGTATTCTGGCTGGGTCTGTTGCTGGTGATGTTTTTCTCGCTCCATCTGGGCTGGCTGCCGGTATCGGGTCAGCTCAGCCTCTTGTTCGAGATAGAGCAGGTAACCGGTATCATGACCATAGATACGCTGCTGGCCGACAGCCAGTACCGCTGGCCCGCCTTTCTCGACGCTGTCCGTCACCTGATACTGCCGGCACTGGTGCTGGCCATAGTGCCGACCACGGAAGTGATCCGCCAGACTCGCAGTGCCCTGCTGGAAGTGCTCAAGCAAAACTACATTCGCGCCGCCCTGACCAAGGGATTCAGTGAGACCCAGGTGATACTGCGCCACGGCCTGCGTAACGCCTTTCCCATGGCCATCCCCACCCTGGGCCTGCAATTTGGTACCGTGCTGACCTCGGCCATCATGACCGAAATCGTGTTCGACTGGCCCGGTCTGGGCCGCTGGCTGGTGAGCAGTATCGCGCTGCAGGATTATGCCGCCATCAAGGGCGGTACCCTGGCCATCGCCACCTTCACCATAGTGGCCAGCTCTGCCGTGGAGGTGCTCTCCACCCTGATTTATCCCGCCAGAAGGAGGGCAATTTATGTCCGGCAGGGCTAATATCTATCCGGAATTGCATGTGCGCTCGCCGCGCGAGCAGGCCTGGGAGCTGTTTCGCAAGAATACCCTGGGCATGATTGGTCTGTGGGGGCTTGGGTTGCTGTCGTTGCTGACCCTGCTCGCCCCCTGGCTGGCGCCTTATGCCCCTTATGAGCAGTTCAGCCAGGCGCTGCTGATGCCGCCATCCTGGGCCGACGAAGGCAATATCGACTTTTTTCTCGGCACCGACGATCTGGGCCGCGACATGCTGTCCCGACTGGTGTTTGGTGCCCGCCTCACCTTCGGCAACGCCGTACTGGTGGTACTGGTAGCGCTGCTGGCAGGTGGTTGCATCGGTATTGTCGGGGGCATGAGCAAGGGCTTCAAGGCCAGCATTCTCAACCATTTTCTCGATACGCTGCTGTCGATCCCCTCGCTGCTGCTGGCCATTATTTTCGTCGCCATACTGGGCCCCGGGCTGTTCAATACCCTGATCGCCATTACCCTGGCGCTGACCCCGCAGTTTACGCGCGCCATCTACAATGCCGTCTCCGACGAAATGCAGAAGGAATACATTACCGCCCTGCGCCTGGATGGCGGTACCCGCTGGCGTATACTCCGATTTGGAGTCTTGCCCAACCTGAGCGACACTATCGTCAGTCAGACCACCCGCGGGCTGTCTGCCGCCATTCTGGACATTACCGCCGTGGGCTTTCTCGGCCTGGGTGCCCAGCCGCCCCGCCCCGAATGGGGCGCCATGCTGTCGGACGCCATGGATCTGGTCTACCTGGCACCCTGGACCGTGACCCTGCCGGGGCTGGCCATATTGCTCTCGGTACTGGTGGTCAACATGGTGGGCGAAGGCCTGCGCCAGGCGATTAACGAGGTAATGGACTGATGCCACTACTGGATATCCGTAATCTCACCATAGAGATAGAAACCCCCCAGGGGCTGGTCAAGGCGGTGGATAAATTCAGCCTGACCCTGGCCGACGGTGAAATTCGCGGCCTGGTGGGAGAGTCGGGCTCCGGCAAGAGCCTGGTGGCCGAGACCATCGTCGGCATCGCCAAGGACACCTGGCGGGTCACCGCCGATCGCATGTACCTCGACAACATCGACTTGCTCAGCCTGTCTCACAAGGAGCGGCGACGCATCATGGGTCGGGATATCGCCATGGTGTTTCAGGAGCCCTCCAGCTGCCTGGATCCGTCCGAGCGCATCGGCGCCCAACTGGAGGAGGCCATTCCCGAACGCAGCTTTCAGGGCAAATGGTGGCAGCGCTGGCGCTGGCACTGGCGCCGTAAGCAGGCGACCGCGCTGCTGCACCGAGTGGGTATTCGTGAGCCAAAAGCCGTGATGAATGCCTACCCTTATCAGCTGTCCGAGGGAGTCTGCCAGAAGGTGATGATCGCCATGGCCGTCGCCAACCAGCCCAAGCTGCTGGTAGCGGACGAACCCACCAACGCCATGGAAGCCTCCAATCAGGCCCAGATACTGCGGCTGCTGGAGCGGGTCAACAAGCTGTCGGGCACTACCATCTTGCTGATCAGCAACGATCTGACCACCTTTGCCCGGCTAACCGACAACATCACGGTGATGTATTGCGGCCAGGCGGTCGAGTCCGGCACCCGGGAGCAGATCCTGACCCGGCCTCGCCATCCCTATACCGCCGCCCTGCTGCAGATGATGCCGGATCTGGATGGCAGTTTGCCGCACAAGTCCCGGCTCAACATACTGCCGGGGGTCATACCGCCATTGCAAAGCCTGCCCATCGGCTGCCGTCTGGGCCCTCGCTGCCCCAAGGCCCAGAAACAATGCGTGATAACGCCCCCCCTGGCCAAGATCAAGGGGCAGACCTATTACTGCCACTTTCCGCTCAACATGCCAGAAGGTAAGTCCAAATGAGCCAGGTGCCACTGCTCAAGGTCGATAATCTCAGTAAGGTGTTCGTGACCCACAGCGGGCTGTTTCGCAAGATCACCAAAACCGCCTTCCATCCGCTGTCCTTTACCCTGGAACGGGGCCAGACCCTGGCAGTGATGGGCGATTCGGGCTCGGGAAAAAGCTCCCTGGCCCGGGTACTGGCCGGGGTTATGCCTCCCTCTCAGGGCAGCATTTACATCGACGGCGACAAAATAGAGCCGGGCGATGACAAGAAACGCTGCCAGCTGCTGCGCATGATATTTCAGGATCCCAGTACCTCACTCAACCCCCGCAACCGCATCGGCCAGATCCTGGAAACCCCACTCATCCTCAACACCAATCTGGATGCCGAACAACGTGAAACCCTGGTACTGGATACCCTGCGCATGGTGGGCCTGCTGCCGGATCACTACCATTTTTACCCGCAGATGATTTCCACCGGCCAGAAACAGCGGGTAGCGCTGGCCCGGGCGCTGATCCTCTCGCCCAAGATCATCGTGGCCGATGAAGCCATCTCCAATCTGGATATTTCGGTGCGCTCACAGATCATCAACCTGCTGCTCAGCCTGCAGAGTCGCCTGGGCTTGTCTTATGTGCTGGTGGCCAACGATCTGGGCGTGGTGCGCCATATCAGCGATCAGGTGATACTGATGCACGAAGGTCATGTAGTGGAAGCCGGTCCCACCCACAAGGTGCTGACCAACCCCCAGAGCGAACAGGGCCTGCGCCTGCTGCAGAATTACCACAACGAATACCGCTGGCATCACAGCGACTCGAAGCGCTGAGAGCAATTTACACTTCCAACAGACCGCTTAGGCTCATGAAGAATCAGCGGGAATTACCTCCGTCGACCGTCACATGACTGACACCCTATTCGTAGGTTGGGACGAAGCATGAGTCCCAACGCTTCGGCCGTCGGCACACATGTTGGGATTCACTTCGCTCATCGCCAACCTACTGTCTAGTCTGTAGCAAGTGCATAGATTGGGACACAGAATGAGTCCCAGCCCGCAAAACTCCGGTTTACCGGAACTGCAGCGTCAGACAGGTATGCCGCTGTGAAAACGTAGTTCTTCGTCGGGCGCCAGTATCAGCTCCGCTTCCCGGGCGCCGAAAAACGCCACCCGTTCATCGATATTCTGGCCGCTGTAGTCGGCGGCCAGGGTCAGGTAGTCCTGGTAATGGCGGGCCTCGGAACGCAGCAGCGACACATAGAAGCGGCTCAGTTCCTCATCCAGGTGAGGTGCCAGCCGGGCGAAACGCTCGCAGGAGCGGGCCTCGATATAGGCGCCGATGATCAAGCGATCGACGATGGCCGCCGGCTCATGGGTACGTACGTGCTGTAACAGGCCCCTTGCGTAGCCGGATGCCGACAGGGTGCTGTATTCGATGCCTCTGGCGGCCATGATCTCCAGCACCTGCTCGAAATGGTGCAATTCTTCCTGGATCAGGCGCACCATTTTCATCAGCAGATCATTCTTGTCCAGCTCGTCGAATACCCGCCGGTTGTCGCCGATCAACGCCTGCTTGCCCAGCACCTCGCCTTTTTCCGGCAGGGCGTCGAGCGACTTGTAAAAGTCCAGGTTGGGCAACAGCTTGCGCTTTTCTTTCGGCAGGCAGTAGCGGCGCACCAGACTGTGGGCGCTCATCGCCGCCTTCATCTCGCAGTTGGCATGATCCACCAGCAGCGCGGCCAGCTGTTCCGGTTGGCGTGCCTTTTCTATCCAGGCATCGGGGGTTTCACAGTGCAGGAAGGCATGAATGGGCGCCAACAACTGGCTGAATTCTGAATTCAAGGGACTAGAGTGCAAAATAAATACCTGTACCAGGCCGGGTGGGCGAGATTCGATGTGGTTGATAAAGCTATTTTATCAATTCGTACGGTCAACAACAGTCCGAATCATGGCGCCGCCGTCCCCCTTGTCTGTCGGATTCACTTCTGTGAAGCTCATCACAATTTTTCCGTCCAGCCCGCACAAGAAACGGATTTATTGTCTACAATCGCACATCGAACCGATTGCGTAACCGTTTCGCTCACCATTTCTGATTAACTTTCGGAACCATAAGACTCCAAAACAAGGCGATATCGTGAAGAAAACCACCTTGCTTAACAGTCATTTATCCGCGCTGGTCGCTAGCGTCGGTCATACTGACGAAATCGTGCTGGCCGATGCGGGCCTGCCCATTCCCGCCGGACCCGAGCGTATCGATCTGGCGGTCAGCCCGGGGTTACCCGGCCTGCAGCCGATGCTGGCGGCACTGCTGAGTGAATTGCAGCTGGAGTCCGTGGTACTGGCGGAAGAAATAAAAACCGTCAGCTCCGATCTGCACCGGCAGCTCTTGAGTCAGCTGGCCGAGGCCGCCGAGGTCCAGGGCCGGGACATTGCGGTAAGCTACATCAGCCACGAGGCGTTCAAGCAGCAAAATGCCGGGGCTCGCGCCGTGGTTCGCACCGGTGAATGCACCCCTTACGCCAATATCATACTGCGCTGCGGCGTTCCTTTCTGAGGTGAGCATGGAACCCATACTGTCTCTATCCGGCATCGAAAAGGCCTTTCCCGGCGTCAAGGCGCTGGATCACGCCGGGCTCAACGTGTATCCGGGCCAGGTCATGGCGCTGATGGGCGAGAATGGCGCCGGCAAGTCCACCATGATGAAGGTGCTGACCGGCATCTATCAACCGGACGCCGGCGAGATCCATTATCGTGGCCAACCCTGCCGCTTCAAGGGTCCCCGTGACTCGCAACAGGCCGGCATCGGCATCATTCATCAGGAACTGAACCTGCTGAACGAGCTGACCATCGCCGAGAACATCTTTCTCGGCCGCGAGCCGGTGAATGCCTTCGGCAAAATCGACTGGACCCGGCTCTACACCGACGCCCAGGTCTTGCTGGATCGATTGCAAATCATCCAGTCTCCCAGAACCCGGGTCGGCGATTTGAGCATCGGCGTCCAGCAGATGGTGGAAATCGCCAAGGCGCTGTCGTTCAAGGCCGATGTCATCATCATGGATGAGCCCACCGATGCCCTGACCGATACCGAAACCCGGGCCCTGTTCCGGGTGATCGAAGAGCTGCGTGCCGATGGTTGCGGCATCGTCTATATCTCTCATCGGCTGCAGGAAATCTTCGATATCTGTGATCGAGTCACCATACTGCGCGATGGCAAGTGGATCGGCGAAGAAGCGGTGAGCGACATCGACGAAGACCGCCTGATCGAAATGATGGTCGGCCGCAAGCTGGACGAACAATACCCGCGCGTTATGGTTCCCCAGGGGCCGGAAGTGCTGAAGGTGGAAGCCTTGAGCGGCGCCGGGGTCAACGGCGTCAGTTTCAGCCTGCACGAGGGCGAGATCCTGGGCTTTTCGGGCCTGATGGGCGCCGGTCGTACCGAACTGGTCAAGACCCTGTATGGTGCCCTGCCCCGCACCGAAGGTCAGGTCTGGCTGGCGGGCAAACCCTATGCGGCCAACAGCCCGCAACAGGGGCTGGCCGCCGGTATCGCCTATATTTCGGAAGACCGCAAGGGCGATGGACTGGTGCTGGACTTGTCGGTCAAGATCAACATGAGCCTGTCGGCGCTGGCCGAACTGAGCCGGGGCCCCCAACTCGACCACCAGGCCGAACGCGGCGCCGTGGACGAGTTTATTTCTCTGTTCAAGATCCGCACGCCGGGCCGGGAACAGCTGATTGGCAACCTGTCGGGTGGCAACCAGCAGAAGGTGGCCATCGCCAAGGGGCTGATGACCCGCCCGCGGGTATTGATCCTCGACGAGCCCACCCGCGGCGTCGACGTGGGTGCCAAGAAAGAAATCTATCAGCTGATCAACCGCTTCAAGCAGGAAGGCATGGCCATTATTCTGGTGTCGTCCGATATGCCGGAAGTGCTGGGGATCAGTGACCGTATCATGGTAATGCACCAAGGTTGCATTGCCGGTGAATTCAACGCCACCGCCGCGACCCAGGAACAACTGCTGGCCGCCGCCGTTGGTCAGACTCAACAAGAGGAAGATGCATGAACTCCCCCGCCCTTAACAGCCGCCGCTGGTTCAGCAAAGAATGGCTGATTGCCCAGAAATCGCTGATTGCCCTGCTGGTGCTGATCGCGGTGGTCTCTGCGCTGAGCCCCAACTTTTTCACCGTCGACAACCTGCTCAACATACTGCGCCAGACCTCGGTCAACGCCATCATCGCCGTGGGCATGACCCTGGTGATCCTCACCGCCGGCATCGATCTCAGTGTCGGCTCGGTACTGGCCCTGTGCGGCGCCTTTGCCGCCAGCATGGTGTCGATGGAGCTGTCCATTTTCATCACGCTGCCGGCGATACTGCTGGCCGGTTTTGCCCTGGGCGGCATCAGCGGCATCATCGTCGCCAAGGGCCGGGTACAGGCCTTTATCGCCACCCTGGTTACCATGACATTGCTGCGCGGCGTGACCATGGTCTATACCGGTGGCCGTCCCATTTCCACCGGCTTTACCGATGCGGGTGACATCTTCGCCTGGTTCGGCACCGGCTACGTATTCGGCATTCCGGTGCCGGTGTGGCTGATGGCCATGACCTTCCTTGGCGCCTGGTATCTGCTCAACCACACCCGCTTCGGCCGCTATATCTATGCAGTGGGCGGTAACGAAGCGGCGGCGCGTCTGTCGGGTATCAACGTTGCCCGGGTCAAGATGGGCGTTTATGCCATCTGTGGCATGTTGTCGGCCCTGGCGGCCATTATCGTCACCAGCCGTCTGTCATCGGCCCAGCCGACCGCCGGCACCACCTACGAGCTGGACGCCATCGCTGCCGTGGTACTGGGCGGCACCAGCCTGGCCGGCGGCAAGGGCGCCATCATGGGCACCCTGATTGGGGCGCTTATCATCGGTTTTCTGAACAACGCCCTCAACCTGCTGGATGTGTCCTCCTACTATCAGATGATCGCCAAGGCCTCGGTGATCCTGCTGGCGGTACTGGTCGATAACAAGCACAAGTAATTCCAAACCACGATACAAAAAGGAAGCTGAATCATGAAAAAACTGACGACCCTGCTCTCCGCCGCCCTGGTCAGCGCCACCATGACCTCCGGCGCCTACGCCAAGGATACCCTGGCGCTGGTGATCTCGACCCTCAACAACCCCTTCTTCGTGACCATGAAGGAAGGCGCAGAGCAGAAAGCAGAAGAGCTGGGCTATAACCTGATAGTACTGGACTCCCAGAACGATCCGGCCAAAGAGCTGGCCAACGTGGAAGACCTGAGCGTACGCGGAACCAAGGTGCTGCTGATCAACCCCACCGACTCCGATGCGGTGACCAACGCCATTCGCCTGGCCAACCGGGCCGGCTTGCCGGTACTGACACTGGATCGTGCCGCCAACCGGGGTGAGGTGGTGTCTCATATCGCCTCCGACAACGTGGCCGGCGGCCTGATGGCTGGCGACTACATCGCCGAGCAGGTCGGTGCCGACGCCAAGGTGATTCAGCTGGAAGGCATTGCCGGCACCAGCGCCGCCCGTGAGCGCGGTAAAGGTTTCGCCCAGGCGGTAGACAAGCACGGCTTCGAGCTGCTGGCCAGCCAGCCTGCCGACTTTGATCGCACCAAGGGCCTGAACGTGATGGAAAACCTGCTGACCGGTAACCCGACGGTGCAGGCGGTCTTTGCCCAGAACGACGAAATGGCGCTGGGCGCCATGCGTGCGCTGCAGGCGGCCAACAAGAAAGACGTGCTGATCGTCGGCTTTGACGGCACCGAAGACGGCATCAAGGCGGTGCAAGGCGGTCGTCTGGCTGCCACC
>JBFGZI010000045.1:0-11303 GCA_041586855.1 Oceanisphaera sp.
CCAAAACGGCTCAGCAGTTCTACCAGGGCAATCAGCGGCAATCCTACCAGGCTGTTGGGATCCCGACCTTCCATGCGCTCGAACAGGCTGATGCCGAGTCCTTCGCACTTGAAGGCACCGGCACAGTCCAGGGCGGGCTCGCGGTCCAGATAACGGTCAATCTGCGCCTCGCTCAAGTTTCGAAACATCACCGAAAACGGCTCCACCATCGAATGCAGACGGTCGCTTGCCGCATCGAATACCGCCAGGCCGGTATAAAAGGTGATACGTTGTCCGCTGGCGGCCAATAGCTGTGCCCTGGCCCGTTCCCGGCTACCGGGTTTTCCCAGGATCTGCCCCTGATTGACACACACCTGATCCGAACCGATGATGAGTCCCTGAGGGTACCGGGCCGCGATAGCATGGGCCTTTTGCTCGGCCAGCCGCTGCACCAGGGCGGTGGCTGATTCGTCGGGCCGGGGCGTTTCGTCGATGTCCGGGCGGCAGCTTTGAAAGTCCAACCCCAGCTTGTGCAGTAGCTGCTGGCGGTAGGGGGAAGAGGAGGCGAGTATGATTCTGGCCATGGGCACCTGGTCTGGATTAAACGATAAGTAAGAGGCCTGCTATTGTAGTCTTAGCGGACGGTGTGGTCACCAAGGCCAGGGGGTCCGGATGCTTGCCGGTTATTCTCCTTCAGACTACTTTTCCCTTTGACTCCGGTGACCTGTCGCTATAATATGCGCGCCTTATGGAAAAGGTAAAGTTGCCCATTAAGGTTGATCCCGCTCGCTGCGCGCAAAGTCGTCTTGAATATCAAGGCGTGTTTGGCGCGGTTCTGATGCCCAGACTGCAGGATTCAACCCAAGGTATCCATGGTGATATCGACGTGTCTCTGAGATTTGGTACAGATGCCCAGGGGCTGCGCGTGATGTCGGGCCAGGCCCGAGCTCAGGTGTCGCTCCAGTGCCAAAGATGCAATGAGCTGTTTGATACCACTATAGAATCCGAATTTACATACACGCCGCTACGTGAAAACGCAGAGGCGCCGGAGTTGCCGGAAGACTACGACACTATTGAAGTGGATGAAGTTGGCGAAATCAACCTGGCTGAAATCATCGAGGATGAGCTTATCCTTGGTTTACCGCAGATACCGACTCATGAAAATGAGCAGTGTTCCGAGGGTAAATTCGATCAAAGCTTTGGCGATATTCCCACCGCCGAAGAGCGTCCGAATCCTTTTGCGATTCTGGAAGAATTAAAACGTAAGTAACTGATTTAGGAGTGAGGTCAAATGGCCGTACAAAAAAGTAAAGTATCTCGTTCTCGTCGTGGTCAGCGTCGCTCACACGATGCACTGAGCACTGCTTCACTGTCTGTGGATCAAACCACCGGTGAACTGCATCGCCGTCACCATGTGACTGCCGACGGTTTCTACCGTGGCAAAAAGGTAATCGCCAAGTAAGGCTTGCCTTTTGCCGCAGCCGACCGTTGCGTTAGATATGATGGGGGGCGATCATGGCCCTTCTGTTACAGTGCCTGCCGCCGCGCAGGCACTGTCGCTTCTGCCTGATCTCAATCTGGTTTTGTTTGGCCTTGAGGCCGAGCTTTCTCCCTGGTTACGTCGTTTTCAACTGGACACTCACCCCCGGGTGGAAGTGCAGTTTTGCAGCCAGCAGGTGGGAAACGAACATAAAGCCGCTTACGCCCTGCGTCGTCTAACCGATTCATCCATGCGCAACGCGCTTGATGCTCTGGCATCAAGGCGGGCGCACGCCTGTGTCAGCGCCGGTAATACCGGTGCCCTGATGGCGATGGCGATGAAAACGCTCAATACCCTGCCCGGAGTGGACAGGCCAGCCCTGATCACCCGGATGCCACAGGCCGGCGGTGGCTATGCGCTGTTACTGGATGTGGGGGCCAACCTCTGCTGCGGGGCCGAACAACTGGTGCAATTTGCACTCATGGGAGAGCAGGCGGCACGACATCTTCTGGGTATCAGCCATCCCCGCATCGGCCTGCTGAACGTCGGCGTGGAAGCCAACAAGGGCAATGAGTCGGTTCGCGAGGCGGCGCAGCGTTTGCAACAGTTGCAACAGATAGAAGGGTTGCACTATACCGGTTATGTGGAAGGGGATGAGCTGTTTTCTGGTCGCGTCGATGTTATCGTATGCGATGGTTTTGTCGGCAATGTGGCCTTGAAAACCAGCGAAGGGGTAGCGCGGCTGTTGCTCGGTCAGCGACAAAAACGCGGTTTTTTAAGCAAAATACTGGCTGTTTGGTTAAAAAAACGCCTTTCCCATCTGAACCCCGACCAGTATAACGGCGCAAGTCTGATAGGATTGCGCGCCAGTGTGGTCAAGAGCCACGGGAGTGCCGGCTCACCTGCCTTCTTAAATGCGATCTTGCAGGCCGTTTCCGAAATTGAACATGACCTGCCCGCGAGTATCGCGCATCGTTTTGATACTGCCCCACAGGACAGTCACGCAAGATAACGCCTATGAACAGTAGAATATTGGGAACTGGCAGCTACCTGCCAGAAGCGGTACGTACCAATGCCGACCTGGAACAAATGGTAGAAACCAGCAATGACTGGATCGTCGAACGTACCGGGATCCGGGAACGTCGCATTGCCGGGGCGGAAGAAACTGTCGCCACCATGTCGTATGGCGCCGCCTTGCGCGCCCTGGACGCCGCCGGCATCGAAGCGCAGCAGCTGGACATGATAGTGCTGGCAACCACCAGCGGCGATAACGCCTTTCCGGCCGCCGCCTGCGAAGTGCAGGCCATGCTGGATGTGCCAGGCATTCCGGCGTTCGATATCGCCGCCGCCTGCGCCGGTTTCAGCTACGCCCTGAGCGTGGCCGACCAGTTTATCCGCAACGGCCAGGCCCGCCATATATTGGTGATTGGGGCCGATGCCCTGTCGCGTATGTGCGAGCCGGGAGACAGATCTACCATTATCCTCTTTGGTGATGGTGCCGGTGCCGTGGTGCTGGGCGCAAGCGAAGAGCCGGGTGTCCTGTCCACGCATCTGCATGCGGACGGTCGTTACGGGGAGCTGCTCAAACTGCCCCAGCGTAAGCGTGGCGTGAGCGGCAGTGAAATGGATGCCTACATGAGCATGAAAGGTAACGAAGTATTCAAGGTCGCGGTCTCGCGCCTGAGTGAAATCGTGACCCAGACACTGGCGGCCAACGGCATCGACAAGTCCGAGCTGGACTGGCTGGTACCGCATCAGGCAAATTACCGTATTATCAATGCCACCGCACGCAAGCTGAATATGCCGATTGAGCGGGTGATCCTCACGCTGGACAAGCATGGTAATACCTCGGCGGCCAGCGTGCCCATCGCCCTTGACGAGGGCGTACGAGATGGCCGTATTCAGCGGGGTCATCTGGTGCTGCTGGAAGCCTTCGGCGGCGGTTTCGCCTGGGGCTCGGCCCTCGTCCGTTTCTAAAAGACAGCTTCGTTTCTAAAGACAGATACGTTTTTAAACAAGGACAGACAATGACATTTGCCATTACCTTTCCCGGACAGGGATCTCAGGCGGTGGGCATGCTCGCAGGCGTGCTGGCCGAGCATGATATCGTGAAACAGACCTTTGCCGAGGCATCCGATGCCCTGGGTTACGATCTGACCGAACTGGTACTGAATGGTCCGGCCGAAGAGCTGAACAAGACCTGGCGTACCCAGCCAGCCTTGCTGACCGCCTCGGTCGCCCTGTGGCGTCTGTGGCAGCAGCAGGGCGGTGCTCAGCCTGCCGTCATGGCCGGACACAGCCTGGGCGAATACTCGGCGCTGGTCTGTGCCGGTGTGCTGAGCCTGACCGATGGCGTCAAGCTGGTCGAATTGCGTGGTCAGCTGATGCAGGAAGCCGTGCCCGAAGGCACCGGCGCCATGTCCGCCATCATAGGTCTGGACAACGACACCATTATTGCCAACTGCGCCAGGGCGGAAGAGGGCGAAGTGGTGTCGGCGGTGAACTTCAATTCCCCCGGACAGGTGGTAATCGCCGGTAACAAGGCCGCGGTAGAGCGGGCCAATGTGCTGATGAAAGAAAGCGGCGCCAAGCGTGCCTTGCCGTTGCCGGTCAGCGTGCCTTCTCATTGCGCACTGATGCGAACTGCTGCCGAGCAGCTGGAGCAGACTCTGGCCGGCATGACGTTCAATGAGCCGGCGGTTCCGGTGATCAACAACGTGGACGTCAAGATGGAAACCTCTGCGGCCGCCATCAAGGACGCCCTGGTGCGTCAGCTGTACAGTCCGGTACGCTGGACCGAAACCGTGGAAACCATGGTAGCGCAGGGCGTGACCCTGGCGCTGGAAGTGGGCCCGGGCAAGGTGTTGTCCGGTCTGGCCAAGCGTATTGACAAGCGGGTTGAAGGCCTGGCAGTCAACGACGATGCCGGCCTGCAGCAGGCACTGGCTGCTGTAACGGCCTGATAATACCTATATGCCGGGGATGGCGTGTGGCCACGGCCTGCTGGTGACAGCACGCCGACTCGCCGTAAACCCGTCCCTGGGGGCTCGACGGCGCCATCCCTGGCGCCAACGGTCGGCTTTGCTGTCACCAGCAGGCCTTTCCAGGACGTTGAGCGCGTTTGAAAAAAGACGAAGGAGTCATTATGAGTTTTTCCGGTAAAGTGGTACTGGTCACCGGCGCCAGCCGGGGCATCGGTCGGGCAACTGCCGAGCTGTTCGCCAGCCGTGGGGCGACCGTTATCGGCACCGCCACCAGCGAAAAGGGCGCCGAGGCGATTAGCGCTTATCTGGGCGACAATGGTGCCGGTCTGGTGCTGAACGTGACCGATATCGAGTCCATGAATCAGCTGATCGATACCATCAAACAGCGTTATGGTGATATCGATGTGCTGGTCAACAATGCCGGCATCACACGCGATAACCTGATGATGCGCATGAAAGACGACGAGTGGCAGGATATTCTGGATACCAACCTGACCTCGGTATTCCGTCTGTCCAAGGCGGTACTGCGGGCCATGATGAAGAAACGTCACGGCCGTATCGTGACCATCGGCTCCGTCGTGGGCACCATGGGCAACGCCGGTCAGGCCAACTATGCGGCCGCCAAGGCCGGGCTCATCGGTTTCAGCAAGTCACTGGGCCGTGAAGTGGCTTCTCGTGGCATTACCGTTAATGTGGTGGCGCCCGGATTTATCGAAACCGACATGACGCGCACATTGAATGAAGAGCAAAGGGCCGCTATCTTGTCACAAGTTCCGACACAACGTTTGGGCGACCCGAAAGAAATTGCCTCTGCCGTGGCCTTTTTGGCCTCGGATGAGGCCGGTTATATCACAGGTGAAACGCTGCACGTAAATGGCGGCATGTACATGGTGTGATGGAAATCTCCGCAGTTAGGGGCTTTTTGGCGGAAATTGCGACATATTCAGCAGTTTTTCTGGTTAGACCAGGCCCAAATAGTCTTGCAAACTACGGTTAATTTAATACACTACCGCAACGACACGCACTTGCGTATTTCTAAAGGATAATACTGGTCATGAGCAACATCGAAGAACGCGTAAAGAAAATCATCATCGAGCAACTGGGTGTTAAAGAAGAAGAAGTTAAATCCGAAGCCTCTTTTGTTGATGATCTGGGCGCCGACTCCCTGGACACCGTTGAGCTGGTAATGGCTCTGGAAGAAGAATTCGACACCGAGATTCCTGACGAAGAAGCTGAAAAAATCACTACCGTTAAAGCGGCAGTTGATTACATCAACGCGAATCAGGAATAATAAACCTGTACCGAAGTGGCTGTCGCCACTTCGGTTCTTTCCCCGTTTTAACCCCCATTCGGAGACGCACCTGTGTCCAAACGCAGAGTCGTGGTGACTGGCCTCGGTATGCTCTCTCCTGTCGGTAACTCGGTCGATGCCAGCTGGCAGGCCCTGTTGGCAGGCCAAAGCGGCATCAGTAACATTGAGCACTTTGATACTACCGATTACAGCACCAAATTCGCAGGCCTGGTCAAGGACTTCGATCCCGAAGCTCATGGTATCGCCAAGAAAGAAGCCCGTAAGATGGATTTGTTTATCCAGTACGGGGTGGCGGCCGGTTTGCAGGCCATGGCCGATTCAGGTCTTGATATCACCGAAGCGAACGCCGATCGCGTTGGTGTGTCCATTGGCTCCGGAATCGGTGGCCTGGGTCTGATAGAGCAGAACCATACCAACCTGATGGCCAGTGGCCCTCGCAAGCTCAGCCCGTTTTTTGTACCGTCCACCATCATCAACATGGTGTCCGGTCATTTGTCGATCATGAAAGGCCTGCGCGGCCCCAATATCGCGGCGACCACCGCCTGTACCACTGGTACTCACAGCATAGGTCTGGCCGCACGCATGATTGCCTACGGTGACGCCGACGCCATGCTGGCGGGCGGTACCGAAAAAGCCTCTACCACCATGGGTATGGGTGGCTTTGCCGCTGCCCGTGCACTGTCTACCCGCAACGACGAGCCGCAAAAGGCGAGTCGCCCCTGGGACAAGGCGCGTGATGGCTTTGTGCTGGGTGATGGTGCCGGCGTCATGATGCTGGAAGAATATGAGCACGCCAAGGCGCGTGGCGCCACCATCTATGCCGAGCTGGTTGGTTTTGGCATGAGTGGCGACGCCCATCACATGACGGCACCGCCCGCTGACGGCAGCGGTGCTGCCAAGGCAATGGCCAATGCCATCAAGGATGCGGACATAGCGCCCGAACTTATCGGTTACGTCAATGCGCACGGTACTTCCACCCCTCTGGGGGATGTGGCCGAGCTGCGTGGTCTGAAGCTGGTGTTTGGTGACCATGCCTATC
Organism: Oceanisphaera sp.; assembly: GCA_041586855.1. Taxonomy (GTDB): domain Bacteria; phylum Pseudomonadota; class Gammaproteobacteria; order Enterobacterales; family Aeromonadaceae; genus Oceanimonas. Next base: position 6,795 of record JBFGZI010000045.1, read on the forward strand.
AGTTGATGGTCAGCTCCACCAAATCCATGACCGGCCACCTGCTGGGTGCCGCCGGTGCCGTGGAAGCCATTATCAGCGTGCTGGCGTTGCGTGATCAGATTGCGCCCCCCACCATCAATCTGGATAACCCGGATGATGAGTGTGACCTGGATCTGGTGCCCCACCAGGCCAGGAAAGGTCAGTTCGAGTACGCCCTGTCCAACTCCTTCGGTTTTGGCGGCACCAATGGCTCATTGATTTTCAAACGCATATAATGGCCTTTTGGCCAATCCCGAGCCCGGCCTTAGCGCCGGGCTTTTTTATTGGGTGATCATGCAGACCATTATTACAGACTCCACTTTTGCAAATACGATGGCAGACACGGATCCACTGTCGGCCCTGAGTCGGGCCTGGCAGCTGGGTGACGCCCACTTCAGTACCCTGCACGCAAGGGCAGGCCAGCTATGCCACTGGTTCTATCATCAGGCCCGATTGATGGATGCCTGTACCCGGCTACAGATGCCGATGCCGGACTGGAACGCGCTTTATGCGGCGGCGCTGGCAGCGCTGAATGGCGGCGACCAGGTGTTGCGCATCACCCTGGTTCGTGGCCCCGGCGCTCGTGGCTACGGCATCGCCGGCTGTGGCGACACCACTGTGGTGCTGAACAGCTCGCCTTTTCCCGGGCATTATTATCAATGGCGGGAGCAGGGCATCGCCATCGGCGTTTGTGCCGGCCGCCTGGGCCAGAGCCCCTTGCTGGCGGGCCTGAAAACCGTGAATCGGCTGGAGCAGGTGATGCTCAAGGCCGAGCTGGAGGCGAACGGCTGGCCGGAGGCGGTGGTGCTCGATGCCGAAGGCCGGGTGATGGAGGCGGTGACCGCCAACCTGTTCTGGCGCGAAGGTGAACGGATTTATACGCCGGATTTGTCGACAGGCGGTGTTTGCGGTACCTTGCGCGCCTGGTGTTTTGATCATCTGGGTGAACGACTGGCGGTGGCAGATGCCAGGCTACCCCGGCTGCTGGCGGCCGACGAAGTCTGGCTGACCAATGCCCTGATGGGCGTGGTGCCGGTCACGGCGATTGGCGAACGACGTTTTTCATCCGACTTTATCATGGTGAAGGAATTACAGCTGGCTTATGAAGAGACTGAGTAAATGGCTGAAGCGCTTGTTGCTGGCAGCGGCGCTGAGCCTGGGTGGGTTAGGCCTGTATGGATACCAGCAATGGCAACAACTGGAACGGATGACGATTGCCTCTACCGATGAATCCTTGTTTGTGGTGGCCCGGGGCGAGACCAGCTTCAGACTGATCAACCGCCTGAGCGCGAAGCCGGTACCCGGCTTGTATCGTCGGCTGTGGTTGCGCTTTCATCCCGAGCTGGCGGCGGTACGCCAGGGCACCTATAAATTCGAGCCGGGTACCCGACTGCGTGATGCGTTGATGACCATAGTGAACGGCGATGTTTACCGGTTGCAGGTCACCCTGGTGGAAGGGCTGCGCCTGAGCGACTGGCTGCAGCGGCTGGCCGAGGCGGAATACCTGGAGGTCAAACTGGACGATGTTGACGAAGGCGAACTTGCCGAACGGCTGGGGGTGGAGCAGAACAAGCTGGAAGGGTTGTTATTGCCCGAAACCTACAGCTACACCCCGGGGGATACCGATATGTCCATCCTGCAGCGGGCCCATGACGAGATGGAACGCTTTCTGGCTGACGCCTGGGCCGAGCGGAAACCCGGCCTGCCGATAGAGACGCCCTACGAGGCGCTGATCCTCGCCTCCATTATCGAAAAGGAAACCGGCATTGCCGAAGAGCGGCCGTTGATTGCCTCTGTGTTTGTCAACCGCCTGCGGCGGGGCATGCGGTTGCAGACCGATCCTACCGTCATCTATGGCATTGGGGAGGACTATGACGGCAATATCCGCAAGCGGGATCTGCAGACTCATACCCCCTATAACACCTATGTGATTGATGGCCTGCCGCCCACACCCATCGCCATGCCGAGCAAGGAGGCGATCATGGCTACCCTGCAGCCGGAGGACAGCAAATTCTATTATTTTGTGGCCATGGGCGAGGGTCGTCATTATTTTTCCAAGACGCTGCGCGAACACAATAACGCCGTTCGTCGTTATATTCTGAAAAGGTAGAAGATGAGCCAGTTTATCGTGATTGAAGGACTCGAGGGCGCCGGAAAAAGTACGGTACAGCGTCATGTGGTGGCCTGGCTCGAAGCCCGTGGGCTGTCGGTGATGAGCACCCGTGAGCCGGGCGGCACGCCATTGGCCGAAAAGATGCGCACCCTGGTGAAAGAGGTGCATGAAGAGCCGCTGACCATGGAGGCCGAGCTGCTGCTGATGTATGCGGCTCGGGTACAGCTGGTCAAAAATCGGATTCAACCGGCGCTGGCGGCCGGCACCTGGGTGGTAGGGGATCGGCACGACTGGTCTTCTCAGGCCTACCAGGGCGGTGGTCGGGGCATCGATGCCCGGCTGATCACGCAGATCAAGCAGGCCGTGTTGGGCGACTTTGCACCCGACCTGATTTTGTACCTGGACATCAATCCGGCTCAGGGGCTGGATCGGGCGCGGGTGAGGGGCGAACTCGATCGCATCGAGCAGGAACAGCTTGGCTTTTTTGAGCGGACCCGGGCCCGTTACCTGGCGCTGGCACAGGATAACCCCGACTGCGAGCTGATTGATGCCAGCCGGAATGAAACCGAAGTAAAAGCCGCGGTATTGGCCTGTCTGGAGCGCCGCTTGTGTATCCCTGGCTAAGAGAATCCGAGCAGCAACTGACGGCTCTGATACGCCAGCAACAGCTGGGCCATGCGCTGCTGCTGAAAGGGGTGGAGGGCATCGGTAAGCGTGAGTTGGCGGGCACCTTGGCGTGCGCCTTGTTATGCCAACATACACACCCCCCCTGCGGTCACTGCCATTCCTGTCAGCTGATCAAAGCCGGTAATCATTCGGATCTGCATGTGATTAACGGGCAACAGCGCAGCATAGGGGTAGATACCATCCGCCAGCTGACTCAGGTGCTGAGTGAAAGTGCCCGCCTGGGCCACGGCAAGGTGGCAATCATCGAGCAGGCGGACAAGATGACCGAAGCCGCCGCCAACGCGCTGCTGAAGACCCTGGAAGAGCCGGCGGGGGAGGCGACGCTCTTGCTGACCAGCGCTCATCCCGAGCGGCTGCTGCCGACGATTCGCAGTCGTTGCCAGCAGTGGCTGTTACCGGTACCCGCCTCCGAGCTGGTGTTGCACTGGCTGGCCGAGCAGGGGCTGGAGCCCAATCTGGCGGCCCTGAATGTCAACCAGGGCTCACCGCTCGGTACCCGGGATTATCTCGCCGCCGGTACCGATAAGCGCCGCCGGGAGCTGTTGCAACAGTTTGGCCAGCTGGCCCAACAGCCGCAGACCCTGACTTCGGTGCAGAGCGGCTTGCTGGAGCAACCGGTGCATCTACTCTGGCTGCAACTGTTGCTGCAGGATGCGCTGCAACTGGCACTGGGATTATCCTCGAGCGGATTACGCCTGGCCGACAGCGAGGCTCTGTGTCGCACCTTGAGCCAGCGTGGCCCCGAGCGGCTCAGGCAGGCGCTGACCAGCCTGCTGCAATTGCGCCAGACCCTGCAGCCCGGTGCCGGCAGGCCGGTGAATGCCGGTCTGCAACTGGGTCAATGGCTCAACGACTGGTTGATTCACTCAAGGTGAGGGGTGAGGGGTAAGAGGCAAAGCAGCAGTACAAAACTCCTTACTCCTCACACTTCACCCCTCACATATTTTTCTCGCACGCCTTACAATCTATTCAAAGGAGACGGTTTTGCTGGTTGACTCCCATTGCCATCTGGACAAGCTCGAATACGGAAAAAAACACCGCGACATGGCCGAGGCCGTTCGCAAGGCCGCCAACCGCGGCGTCGATCACATGCTGTGCATCAGCGTCGGACTGTCATCCTTTCCCGACATGCTGGAGGCGATAACGCCTTTTCCCCAGGTGTTTGCCTCCTGTGGTGTGCATCCCTTGCACCAGGACGATGAACCCAATGATCCAGAGCTGTTGCTGCAGCTGGCGGCGCACCCCAGGGTAGTAGCCATCGGCGAGACCGGGCTCGATTATTTTTATGCTCCGGAGTCCGCCGAGTTGCAGCGTCGTTCGTTCGAACAACACGTGGCCGCGGCGGTGGCGCTGAACAAGCCGCTGGTGATCCATACCCGACATGCCCAGGAAGATACCCTGGACATTCTGCGTCGGGGCGGGGCCGACAAGGTGGGTGGCGTGCTGCACTGCTTTACCGAATCGCTGGAAATGGCGGAAGCCGCCATCGAGCTGGGTTTTTATATCTCCATTTCCGGCATCGTCACCTTCCGCAGCGCCGAGGCGTTGCGCGAGGTGGTCAAGGCGCTACCGCTGGAGCGGTTGCTGGTGGAAACCGACTCGCCCTGGCTGGCTCCGGTGCCGTTTCGCGGTGAAGAAAACGAACCCGCCTATACCCGCACCGTAGCGGAGTTTATCGCCGAGCTGAAAGG